>DASVLN010000656.1:0-2511 GCA_036384855.1 Burkholderiaceae bacterium
TTCGCCTCGTCCCACCGGCCCGCGCCCGGCCGCCCGAAGCGGGCCGGTGGAGCCCCCCGGGGGCGGCGAGCGGCAGCGAGCCCGGGCTCACATGACTCCGCGGAACTCGATGCCGAAGAACCGCGGCGGCGTGATCGTCGCCCACGGCGAGCCCAGCGGCGCCGCGACGTAGTTCACCTCGGTGATGTAGCGCCGGTTCGCGAGGTTGTTCGCCACCAGCGCGACGCCCCAGCCAGGCTTGCCCGCGGGCGCGCTGTCCCAGCCCAGGCGGGCATCGACGCGGGTCTGCGGCGCGCCGACGCGCAAGGTGGGCGTCGCCAGGCAGGTGCCTTGCGCAACCGAGTCGTCGTTGCATCGCGTCGCGCCGATGTAGGAGCCCTGCAGCGTCGCGTCCGCCTTTCCGCCGGCCAGCGCCCACGCGACGTCGAGGCCGGCGGTGGCCGTCACGCGCGGCGTGCCCACGGGCTGGCCGCTCAGGTCGGTGCCGTCGCTGGCGGTGTCGTGGGCATATTTCTGGTCGATGAACTCGGCCGCGCCGAACAGCGTGACGTTCGACGTCGCGCGCCAGCGCAGATCGAGGTCGAGGCCGTCGGCGCGCTCGTCGCTGTGCGTGACCGCGTAGACCGGGATGCCGCCCGGGGTATCGGAGGCGACCAGCGTCAACGACTGCAGGTTCTTGTAGTCGTAGTGGAAGAACGCGACGCTGTAGCTCAGGCCGCCCGCGGGCCACTGGCCCTTCGCCCCGAGTTCGTAGCTGGTCACGGTCTCCGGCGAGTAGGCGCCGCCGACCTGCAGCGCGTTGAAGCCGCCGGACTGGTAGCCGCGCGTGACCGAGGCGTAGACCATCGTGTCCGGCGACAGGTGGTGGTCGAGCACGAGGCGCGGGCTCGCGTTGTTCCACGACTTGTGCCACGCGAGCGGCGCCGACTGCGCGCCCGTGCCGTCGATCAGCCGCCCCTGCGTCGCCAGCGCCTGCAGCGTGTCGGCATCGCCCTGCGACAGCGCACCCGCCGCGACCAGCGAAGGGAAGAAGTCGCCCGCCGCCAGCGCCGCGAGCTGCGCGTCCACGCCCGGCGCGCTGCGCGGCGGGCTGTACCAGCTGAAGCGCTTGTCGTCGTGCGTCAGGCGCAGGCCGGTCGTGAGGTTGGTCTTCGTGCCGAGGTGCCAGATCGCGTCGCCATACAGCGCGAACGCGCGGTAGCGGCCCTGGTTCACCATGTCCTCCTGCCAGTCCTGGCGCGAGAAGTCGATGCCGTCCACGCCCGCGCCCTGCGCGAGCGCATCGATCGTCTGGAACGGCGCGACGCCCGCGACGTTGCCGTAGAGCGTGTCGAGCGAATCGGTGTTGGTATAGATCGCGCTGGTCTGGTCGGCCCTCTCCCAGAAGAGGCTCGCGCCGCCCAGCCAGTCGACCGCGTCGTTCTTGCCGGCGAGCTTGAACTCCTGCTGCACGGTGGTGTTGCGCTCGAAGTTGCCGGTCGTCAGCGTCGTCGCCTCGTTGGCGGTGCCGTCGTTGTCGGCGACGTTGCGCGACGTGAAGTGGCGCATCGCGCTCGTCGACGTGAAATCGGCCCAGCCGAGCGAACGGTCGACGCGCAGCGTCAGGCCGTCGAAGCGGCGCGACTCGCCGTCGCCGGCCGCGTCGTTGTGCAGCGGCGCCTTGCGCGGGTCGAGGTAGGTCGACGGATCGGCCCCGAACGCGGGCGTCGCGAGCAGGCCGATCGCGGGCATCGCACGTTGCTTCAGATCCTCGTGCTCCCACGACAGCACGACGTCCGTCTCGGTGGACGGCGACCAGCGCAGCGCGGTGCGCGTGCCCCACGCGTGGTCGCCGCGCTCGCGCTGGCCGGTCGCGGACTCGCGCTGCCAGCCGTCGCTGAACTGGCCGACGGCGCTCACGCGCAGGGCGAAGTCCTCGTTCAGCGGGTCGTTGACCATCGCCTCGACGTGCTTGGTGCCCCAGCTGCCCAGCCGCAGCAGCCCGTTGGCCGCGAAGTTGCCGCTCGGGTCGTTGGTGACGACCGAGATCGCGCCGCCCGCGCTGTTGCGCCCGAACAGCGTGCCCTGCGGACCCTCGAGCACCTCGACGCGCCTGACATCGTTGAAGTTCAGCAGCGCACCGCCGGTCTTGCCGGTGTAGACGCCGTCGACGTACACGCCCACCGGCGCATCGGTGCCGATGCCGAAGTCGCCGGTGCCGATGCCGCGCATCACGAAGAAGGGCTGCGTCGGCTGCTCCGCGTTCACGTGCAGGCCGGGGATGAAGCCGTTCATGTCGCCCAGGTTGGAGGCGGCGAGCTTGTCGATCTGCGCCGCGTCCACGATCTGCACCGCGATCGGCACGTTCTGCAGCTGCTGCGCGCGGCCGTTGCCGGTGACGGTGACCGATTGCACCGCCTGCGCGTCCGTACCCCTGCCGGCAGCCGTATCGGCCGGCGCGCTGGCGGCAGCGGCCGGCGCGGGCGCGGACGACTGCGCCCATGCGGAGGGGGCGAGCAGCGCGGCCAGCGC
>DASVLN010000657.1:0-1555 GCA_036384855.1 Burkholderiaceae bacterium
TGGTGCCCGAGCGGATCGCGCTCCTTCGCGTCGGGCTCGGTCGCGGGGCTGGCCGGCGCCACCGGCGCGCTGGCGTGAGCCGCCGCGCGGGCCGCCACGCCATGGTTCAAGCGGTTGATGGCCACGATGGGGTCTCCTTCGGGCGATGCGGGGTCAACGCAGGGCGGCGTCCAGCGCCTGGCGTGCGAAGCCCAGCAGCATGGAGGCGCCCCAGGGCGCCGAGATGAGCAGCGCGATCACCACCGCGATGAGCTTGGCGCCCTGCGAGATCGCCTGGTCCTGCAGCGAGGTGATCGTCTGCACGAACGACGCCAGCAGCCCCACCACGGCGGACACCACCACGGCCGGCAACGACACCATGAGGCACAGGATCATCGCCTGCGAGGTCAGGCGCAGCACCGAATCGACGTCCATGTCGGATCCTCCCGGCGACGGTCAGCGGTAGCCCAGCACGATGCCGTGCAGCAGCGTCGACCAGCCGTCCATCACCACGAACAGCAGGAGCTTGAACGGGATCGCCACCTGCGTCGGCGTCACCTGGGACAGGCCGAGCGCGAGCAGCACGTTGGCGATGACGAGGTCCACCACGACGAAGGCCAGGTAGATCAGGAAGCCGACGCGGAAGGCGGAGGTCAGCTCCGTCAGCGTGAAGGCGGGCGCGAGCACGATCAGGTCGTCGGCCTGCAGCGCCTTGGCGCGCTCCTCGGGCCAGACCTGGGCGGCCGACTTCAGGAAGAACGCCTTCTCGCGCGGCTGCGCATGGCGGACCAGGAAGCGGCGAACCGGATCCTCCGCCGCGGTCATCAGCTGCGCCATCTGCGCCCCGGTCGTCGGGGCCACGCCGTCGGCGCGTATACGGTCGAACGTATCCATGCCCACGGGCGCCATGATGTAGATCGACACGATGATCGCGATGCCGTTGAGCACCATGTTGGGCGGTACCTGCTGGACGCCGAGCGCGTTGCGCAACAGGCCCAGCACGACGACGATCTTCGTGTAGGACGTGACCATCATCGCCACGAACGGCACCAGCCCGATCGCGACGACCAGGAGGATCAGCGGGACGACCTCAGCTGCGCTGCTGGTCGGCGTCATGGCGCGGTGCCAGGTGGGTGATGCAGGCGCCCAGGCGGCCGCCGACCGCCACGAGGTCGGCCTCCCCGACGACGACGCCGCACGACACGAGGCGCAGGCGTGCCTGGGTGGCCGGGGTGTCGAACTCGATCACGTAGCCGGGCTCGATGGACTCGAGCTCGGCGAGCGTGATCGAGACCGTCTCGAGCTCGAACTGCAACGGCAGCTCGAGCTCGTCGATGGCCGTCGCGCCGGTGGGCGGTGCGGCGAGGGCGTCGTCGTCGGTCATGCGGGGTACTCCCAGGAGGACGAGGCGGCCGTCGGCCACCTGCGCGGATGCAGCGAGGCCGCGACCCGCGCCGGCCTCCATGCGGAACGTGGCCGGAGCGCCTTCGAGCGACTCGAGCGCCTGCTCGGGCAGGACGACGTCGCCGGGCTCCAGCGAGCGCAGCACGCCGAGGGCGATGCGGCGCGTGGCGAT
>DASVLN010000658.1:0-12059 GCA_036384855.1 Burkholderiaceae bacterium
CGGGACATGGCGCAGTGTAGGCCGCCGCGGGCGCCTTCACGCCCGCGGGCCCGGGGGCCGCCGACCCGCCGCCTCGGGATCAGGACGCCTTGAACACCTCGGCGACCGCCTCGGGCTTGCCCGTCACGGCCGCGAGCTTGCCCTCGGCGTCGAAGTGCAGCTCGATGCGCTGGTCGCCGACGATCACCCAGTAGCGCCAGACCGGGTCGTCGAGCTTGGGCGTGTCCTCGGGCGATGGGTAGCCCAGGGCCATCGCGACCTGCGGCCGGGTCATGCCGACCTGCACCTTGGCCGCATGCACGGCCGCCTGCACGTCGGCAGGCCAGGTCGCGAGCGCGACGTTGGGATCCTCGGGGACGATGGTGCGCAGCAGGAATTCCAGCGTGCTCTTCTCGTCGTGGCCGGAGTCGTTGCGCAGGCCGTAGTCCTGGCCGCCGATCTGGCCGTAGACATAGTACGTTCGCTTGATCGACTCGAAGTGCGCCTTCTGGCCGGCGGGCAGGCGCGTGCCGCCCTGGACGTTGTTGCTGGAGATCCAGGCGCCGTAGACCGGGCTCAGGTTGCAGCAGGTGTAGCCGACGACCGGCTTGGGCAGCGGCTCGGCGACGCAGCCGCACAGCAGCCCCGCCGCGGCCGCGAGCACGACCGGCGTGAACGAACGGATCATGGGAGTCCTCCTCGGATGCGATGGCGGCGGCGCTCGTGCATGGCGCCGCTCGACCGCCGAGTATGCCCGCGGCCGCGGCGGCGCGGCCCCGGGACAAGCACGCGCCGCGTGACGGGCCGTTCGCGCCGCCGCGCGATGCTCGGTGGCACCACCACGTCGGCTGGCGCGGCGTCGATCTCGCCGATCGGGACGCCGGCGTCGACGCGGGCGAACCCCGCATCGCGCCGGCCGCAGCGCCTCAGAGCCGCTCGAGCGCCCGCAGGTACGCCGGGTCGTGCATCAGGTCGTCCCAGGCGAGCGGCTCGGTCTGCGGCAGCAGGTCGATGCGGCGGCGTTCCGAGAGTGCGTCGGGCACCCAGTCGCCGTGCGCCTGGGCGTCGGCCAGGCCGTCGAGGAGCGCGTCCAGCGGCTTGCCCCCGCCCACGCTCTGGTTGCACAGCAGGACGAGGTCGCAACCCGCGCGCATCGCGAGGACGGCGGCTTGCGCGTACTCCAGCGTGCGCCCGGCGAGCTGGCGCGCGCCGGCCATGCTCAGGTCGTCGCTGAAGATGGCGCCGGTGAAGCCGAGGCGCTCGCGCAGGATGTCGCGCAGCCAGGTCTCGCTGAAGCCGGCGGGGCGGTCGTCCACGGCGGGGTAGACGACGTGCGCCGGCATCACGCTGGCGAGGGAGGTCGACAGCCATTCGTACGGGCGCGCGTCGTCGGCGAGGATCTCCGAGAGCCGGCGCGGGTCGACGGGGATGTCGACGTGGCTGTCCGCCGCGACGTGGCCGTGGCCGGGGAAGTGCTTGCCGCAGTGCGCCATGCCCGCCTGGCGCATGCCGGCGGCCAGGCTCTTGGCGAGCAGCGCGACCACGCGCGGGTCGCGGTGGAAGGCGCGGTCGCCGATGACCGCGCTGTGGCCGAAGTCGAGGTCCAGCACCGGCGCGAAGCTCAGGTCGACGCCGCAGGCGCGCAGCTCGGCGGCCAGCACGAAGCCGGCCGCGGTCGCGGCGTCGGTGGCGGCCATCGCGCCGTCGCCGGGCGCGCCACCGGCGTCGTCCATCCAGCGCCGGCCGTAGTCGGCCATCGGCGGCAGGTGCGTGAAGCCGTCGGTGCGGAAGCGCTGCACGCGGCCGCCCTCGTGGTCGACGCACACGAGCAGGTCCGGCCGGATCGCCTTCATCTCCGCGACGAGCTCGGTCACCTGTCGCCGGTTCGTCCAGTTGCGGCCGAACAGGATCGCGCCGCCGACCAGCGGATGCGCGAGGCGGCGGCGATCGGCCGCGTCGAGCGTCGTGCCGGCGACGTCGAGGATCACGGGTGCATGGATGCCCGGCGCGGCCGCCTCGGCGCTGTCGTCGCGGTCGTCGTCGCGGTGGTTCTTCGTCTGGGGCTTGTGGTCGGCACGGGCCATGGCGTCGGTCAGGCAGTCGGGAGTTGTCGGGTCTCGACCACCACGAAGGTGGCCACGTAGTCGGTCTCGTCGGTGACGGTCACGTGCGCGACGAGGCCGCGCGCCTCGAACCACTCGGCGAGCGCGCCGTGCAGCCGGATCACCGGCTTGCCCGAGCGCTCGTTGAGGATCTCGCAGTCGCGCCAGGTCATCGGCATGTGCAGGCCGAGGCCGATCGCCTTGGAGAACGCCTCCTTGGCCGAGAAGCGCGTCGCGAGGAAGCGCAGCCCGCGGCCCTCGACGCGCGCGCGCCGGGCCCGGAACACCTCGATCTCGCCCGGCCCGAGCACCTTCTCGGCGAAGCGATCGCCCTTGCGCTCGAGCGTGGCCGCGATGCGGCGCACGTCGCAGAGGTCGGTGCCGATGCCGTAGACGGTCACGGGTCGATCGCCTCAGGCGAGGGAGTCGGCCGGCTCGGCGTCGGCGATCGCGCGCAGGTAGCGGTGCACCGTCTCCGTCATGCCGAACTCGAGCGCGTCGGCCACCAGCGCATGGCCGATCGAGACCTCGGCCAGGCCCGGCACCGCGCGCACGAAGTCGGTCAGGTTGGCGAGGTTGAGGTCATGCCCCGCGTTGACGCCCAGTCCCGCCGCGAGGGCGGCCTGCGCGCTGCGCGCGAACTGCGCGAGCACCTCCGCGCCCCGCGGCGTGCCGTGCGCTGCCGCGTACGGCTCGGTATAGAGCTCCACGCGGTCGGCGCCGACCGCGCGCGCGAGCGCCATCGCCTCGGGCACCGGATCCATGAACAGGCTCACGCGCACGCCCAGGCTGCGCGTCTCCTCGATGATCGGGCGCAGCCGCGCGGCGTCCCTGGCCAGATCCCAGCCGTGGTCGGACGTGAACTGGCCTTCGCTGTCGGGCACGAAGGTCGCCTGGTGCGGTCTCACCGCCCGGATGAAGTCCATCAGGTTGTGGAACGGGTTGCCCTCGATGTTGAACTCGGCCTCGGGCCAGCGGGCCATCAACGCGTGCAGCTCGGGGACGTCGGCGGCGCGGATGTGGCGCTCGTCGGGCCGCGGGTGGATCGTGATGCCCTGCGCGCCGGCCTGCAGCGCGAGCGTGGCGGCGTGCACCACGCTCGGAATGCCGAGGTGGCGCGTGTTGCGCAGCAGCGCGACCTTGTTGACGTTGACCGACAGCGCGCAGCGCTCGTGCGCACGGCGGGTCTGTTCGGGGGCGACGAGCGGGTTCATGGCGACTTCCTCGTGGATAGCGCGTCAGGGCGCATCGATGAGATGGCGCGCGTCGCGCATCACCTCGCGGGTGCGCAGCACGGGCGAGCCGAGATGATAGTGAACCAGCGTGCGCAACACCGGCCGCAGGCGATCGAGCCGCGTCGCGCAGGCCACGTGCAGCGGGCCGAGCGACTCCTGCGCCAGCGCCGCCTGCAGCGCGAGCAGGTCGGCCCCGGGCAGGCTCGCGAAGCCGAGCTGCGGATCGGCCTCGATGACGCCGCGATCGCCTAGCCACTGGTACGCGGCCGCCGGTGCGAGCGGCCGCTGCGTCGCCGTGACGCGATCGAGCTCCGGCAGCAGGCCGATGGCGCGCAGCAGCACGAACTCGAACGCGCGCAGGCCGATCTGCTCGCCGAACTCGTCGGCCGTCGCGAGGCTGCGCAAGGTCGCCGCATACGCGTCGAACAGGGCCGGGTGCGCGTCGCCGCGGGCGAGCAGCTTCATCAGCAGCTCGTTGAGGTAGAAGCCGGCGAACAGCCGCGCGGGCGGCAGCACCGGCGTGGCGTCGTCTCCGGCCCACTCCGCGCCGCGCAGCGTGACGACGTCGGCCTGCGCCTCCTCGGCCTGCTTGCCGACCGTGGCCGCGATGCGCTGGAACGGCAGCAGCACGCTGCGCAACTGCGAGTACGGCCGCTTCGCGCCCTTGGCCGCGACGGCGATGCGGCCGCGTTCGCGCGTGAACAGGTCGAGGATCAGGCTGGTCTCGCTCCAGTCGTAGCGATGGAGCACGTAGGCGGCCAGCGGCGCCGCGGCGCGGCGAGCGGTGGGCATGGCGCTACCGCGGCGCGGCGGCCGGCGCGCGCGGGCTACTCGTAGCCATACGAGCGCAGGTGCTCTTCGGAATCGGCCCAGCCGGAGCGCACCTTCACCCACACCTCCAGGAACACCTTCGACTCGAGCAGCCGCTCGAGCTCCTGGCGCGCCTCGGACGCGATGCGCTTGAGCTGCTGGCCCTTGGCGCCGATGATCATGCCCTTGTGCGCGTCGCGCTCGACCACCACGGTCGCCGCGATGCGCTTCATCGCGCCTTCCTCGACGAACTGGTCGATCACGACCGTCGCGCTGTACGGCAGCTCGTCGCCGGTCAGGCGGAACAGCTTCTCGCGGATCACCTCGCTCACGAGGAAGCGCTCGCTGCGGTCGGTGAGCATGTCCGCGTCGTAGAACCACGGCTGCTCGGGCAGGTAGGGCTGGATGACGCCGGCCAGGCGGTCGACGTCGGCCTTCGAATGCGAGGACAGCGGGAAGAACTCGTTGAACGGATGGCGCTGCTGCATCTGCTGCAGCCAGGGCAGCAGGTCCGAGCGGCGCTGCACGGTGTCGAGCTTGTTGGCGACGAGGAAGGCCGGCTTGCCCTTGGGCAGCAGCTGCAGCGCCTTCGCGTCATCGCTGCCGAACCTGCCGGCCTCGACCATGAACAGCACGACGTCGACGTCGGTCAGCACCGAGACGACCGTCTTGTTCAGCGACTTGTTCAGCGCCGCCGAGTGCTTCATCTGGTAGCCCGGCGTGTCCACGAAGACGAACTGCGCCGGCCCGTCGGTGCGCACGCCGACGATGCGGTGGCGCGTGGTCTGGGCCTTGCGCGAGGTGATGCTGATCTTCTGGCCGACCAGCGCGTTCATCAGCGTCGACTTGCCGACGTTGGGCCGGCCGACGATCGCGACCAGGCCGCAGCGCTTCCTCGCGCCGTGCTCGTCGACGGCGTCGGCGAGCATCGCGGCCATCGCCTCCGCGCTCAGCGGCGTCTCGATCATGTCCTCGTCGCCGTCGCCGGCATGGGCGTCGTCGTCGCCCTGGTCGAGATCGTCGATGCCGTCGGCACCCTCGATGTCCTCGTGCGGCGGCACGTCGTCGTCGGTCGGTTCCGGGGACTGGGGATCAGGCACTGGGCGGTCCTTTGCGGGCAGGCACGTCGAGCTCGCCGGCCTTGATGCGATCGAGCAGGTGCTGCGCCGACGCCTGCTCCGCGGCGCGGCGCGAGCGGCCTTCGCCGCGCGCGAGCCACTTCAGCGTCGGCACCTCGCACTCGACCTCGAAGGTCTGCGCGTGCGCCTGGCCGTGGGTGGCGGTGATGCGGTAGCTCGGCACGGGCACGTGGCGCGCCTGCAGCCATTCCTGCAGCTCGGTCTTGGCGTCCTTGCGCCAGTTGTCGGCGGTCGTCGCGTTGATCGTCTCCCCGAACAGCCGCGCCACCAGCGCCTGCGCCGCGTCGAAGCCGCCGTCGATGCTCACCGCGCCGATCAGCGCCTCGACCGCGTCGGCGAGGATCGACGGCCGCGTCGCGCCGCCGCCGCGGGCCTCGCCCTCCGACAGGCGCAGCGCGTCCGGGAGCCCGAGCGCGAGCGCGACGCGGTGCAGGCTGTCCTCGCGCACGAGGTGGGCGCGCACGCGCGTGAGGTCGCCCTCGTCGGAGCCGGAGAAGCGGTCGAACAGCAGCCGCGAGACCGCGAGGTTGAGCACCGCGTCGCCGAGGAACTCGAGGCGCTCGTTGTGGTCGGCACCGAAGCTGCGGTGGGTCAGCGCACGCTCGAACAGGGCGCGCTGGGCGAATTCGTAGCCGAGGCGCTTCTCGACCATCGCCGCGCCGCGCGCGGCCGGAGACGGCGTCGCCCTGGTCATGCGTGGCTCAGACGTTGGGCCCGCCGCCGGCCGCGGACGCCTCGCCCGAGTACTTGATCAGGATGAACACGGGCTCGACGACGGGAATCTCGACGTTGTACGCGAACGAGCAGCGCAGGTGGTCGCCCACCTGCTGGATGTCGAGGTCCTTGCCGGAGATCGAGGTGATCGAGTACTCGACGTCCTTCGCGCGATCGAAGGACTTGCGGATCTCCGCCGGGTTCGTCGGGCTGTCGTGCATGATCTGGCGGACGACCTTGCGCACGGTGAGGAACTCGTTGACCGACGGGAACACGCGCATCGCCATGAGGCCGATGAAGCAGACGATCACCGCGATCACGAACAGGCCGAACAGGGACGTGCCTCGCTGCGGGGCGTGGAGGCGGCGACGGGTCGGATGCATGGCGGGGCCTTCGGTCGGTCGACGGTCGATGGAGGGGAGGCGCGGGGCGACGCTCAGTGGAACGAGCCGATTCTGCTCGGATCGCCGAAGTTCATCCAGACGAAGAACGCACGGCCGACGATGTTCTCGTCGGGCACGAAGCCCCAGTAGCGGGAGTCCTCGGAGTCGTCGCGGTGGTCGCCCATCATGAAGTAATGGCCCGGCGGCACCTTGCACACGACGCCCTCGGCGTTGTAGCGGCAGTTGTCCTTGAACGCGAAGCTGTTGAACGGCTGGACGTACGACGGCCGGTCGGAGCGCGTGAGGATGCGGTGCTTCACGCCGTCCAGGTCCTCCTCGAAGGCCTGCTCGTAGACGGCGCTGCTCTCGACGAAGTAGTCCGGCAGCGGCGTCTCGGTGATGAGCTTGCCGTTGATGCGCAGCTGCTTGTTCAGGTAGGAGACCTCGTCGCCGGGCAGGCCGACGACGCGCTTGATGTAGTCCACCTCCGGATGGATCGGGTAGTGGAAGACCATCACGTCGCCGCGCTGCGGGTCGTGGTTCGGGATGATCTTCTTGTTGATCACCGGCAGGCGGATGCCGTAGTGGAACTTGTTGACCAGGATCAGGTCGCCGATCTGCAGCGTCGGGATCATCGAGCCCGAGGGGATCTTGAACGGCTCGAACAGGAAGCTGCGCAGGACGAAGACGACGACGATGACCGGGAACAGGCCGGCCGTCCAGTCGAGCCACCACGGCTGCATCAGCAGGCGCGCCTTGGCCTCCTGCAGGTCGCCGTCGACCTTGTCGATCCCCATCCGGGCAAGCTCGGCACGGCGGGCGACGTCCTGGGCCTCGAGCACGGCGGCGGCCTTCTCGCGCTTCGGGCGGAAGTACAACCGCTCGGCCAGCCAGTACAGGAAGGTCACGGTCGTCAGCATCAGCAGCAGCAACGCGAAGTTGCCGGGCCACCAGTCCTTCAGCCAGCCGCCGAGATAGATCACCAGGGCGGCATACAGCGCGCCGGTCAATGCACTCATCGATTCAGTCGTCCACTTGGAGGATGGCGAGGAAAGCTTCCTGAGGCACTTCGACGGAGCCGATCTGCTTCATCCGCTTCTTGCCCGCCTTTTGTTTTTCGAGCAGCTTGCGCTTGCGGGTGATGTCACCGCCGTAGCATTTTGCCAGCACGTTCTTGCGCAGCGCCTTGATGTTCTCGCGCGCGATGATGTTGGCGCCGATCGCGGCCTGGATCGCGACGTCGTACATCTGGCGCGGGATCTGCTCGCGCATCTTGGCGGCCACGGCGCGGCCGCGGAACTGGCTCTGGGAGCGGTGGACGATCATCGCCAGCGGATCGACCTTGTCGCCGTTGATCAGGATGTCGACCTTCACCACGTCGGCCGAGCGGTACTCCTTGAACTCGTAGTCCATCGACGCGTAGCCGCGCGAGACGGACTTCAGCTTGTCGAAGAAGTCCAGCACGATCTCGGCCAGCGGCAGCTCGTAGGTCAGCATGACCTGCTTGCCGTGGTAGGCCATGTTCAGCTGCACGCCGCGCTTCTGGTTGCACAGCGTCATCACGACGCCGACGTAGTCCTGCGGCATGTAGAGGTGCACGGTGACGATGGGCTCGCGGATCTCGCGGATGCGGCCCTGGTCGGGCATCTTGCTCGGGTTCTCGACCTCGAGCACCGTGCCGTCGTTGAGCTCGACCTCGTAGACCACGCTGGGAGCGGTCGTGACCAGGTCCTGGTCGAACTCGCGCTCGAGGCGCTCCTGCACGATCTCCATGTGCAGCAGGCCGAGGAAGCCGCAGCGGAAGCCGAAGCCCAGCGCCTGCGAGACCTCGGGCTCGAAGCGCAGCGAGCTGTCGTTGAGCTTCAACTTCTCCAGCGCGTCGCGCAGCTGGTCGTACTCGCTCGCCTCGGTCGGGTACAGGCCCGCGAAGACCTGGGGCTGGATCTCCTTGAAGCCGGGCAGCGGCGTGTCGGCGGGCCCGGCGTTGTTCGGCAGCTTCTTCTCGAGCGTCAGCGTGTCGCCGACCTTGGCGGCCGCGAGCTCCTTGATGCCGCAGATCACGAAGCCAACCTCGCCGGCGTTCAGCGCGTCGCGGTTCTCGCTCTTGGGGGTGAAGACGCCCAGGTGCTCGATGCCGTAGACCGTGTTGGTCGCCATCAGGCGGATGCGCTCGCCCTTGGCGAAGCGGCCGTCGACCACGCGCACCAGCATCACGACGCCGACGTAGTTGTCGAACCACGCGTCGATGATCATGGCGCGCGGCGGCCCGTCCGGGTTGCCCCTCGGCGGCGGCATGCGGGCGATGACCGCCTCGAGGATGTCGTCGATGCCCATCCCGGTCTTGGCGGAGCACGGGATCGCGTGCTCGGCGTCGATGCCGATGACGTCCTCGATCTCGGCCTTCGCGTTGTCGGGATCGGCCGAGGGCAGGTCCATCTTGTTCAGGACCGGCACCACCTCGACGCCCAGGTCGAGCGCCGTGTAGCAGTTCGCGACCGTCTGCGCCTCGACGCCCTGGCTCGCGTCGACGACCAGCAGCGCACCCTCGCAGGCGGACAGCGAGCGGCTGACCTCGTACGAGAAGTCGACGTGGCCCGGGGTGTCGATGAGGTTGAGGTTGTAGACCTGGCCGTCGCGCGCCTGGTATTGCAGGGCCGCGGTCTGCGCCTTGATCGTGATGCCGCGCTCGCGCTCGATGTCCATCGAATCCAGGACCTGCGCTTCCATCTCGCGGTCCGACAGGCCGCCGCAGCGCTGGATCAGGCGGTCCGCCAGCGTGCTCTTGCCGTGGTCGATGTGGGCAATGATCGAGAAGTTTCTGATGTGATCCATGGAGAGTCGAACTGACGGCGAACGAGCGCGCCGGTCGACGCGGGAGGCCGCTTCGGCGCGGCCCGTCGCAGGCGGCTGCGGACGGGCGTTTCAGGTGGCGGGACGCCGGGCGCCGGGACTAAAAAAAAGGCACGTCCAAGAGAAGACGCGCCTTCCAACAAAACGTATGGCAACTGCTTGTTGGGCCTTCATTGTAGTCAAAAGGCCGCCGGTGGAAACCGCGTCTTTGCTGGGTTTTTACGGCGTTGCAGGCCCCCAACACGAAAATTCATCCACAGCTTATGCACAGGCTTTGGACCCTGCGTCGCGAACGGGCGGGCGCTTGCGAAGTCGGCCCGGAAGACCGCACCGACCCAGCGATTTCGGCCCGAATTGTACCGTTTCGCGGCACCCGGCTGTGGACAGTCGGAATGAAGTTTGTACGCACTGACATGGCGCCCCGACCTGTCCGAACGGATCGCCGGGGCCCACTCGTTCGCCATGCGCACATGGCTCCTGCCAGGTGAAAAGACCCGTCGGCCCACTCGGCTGTCGGGTCATTGCCGCCGGGCTGGCGCGGCTGGCAGGAATCGAACCTGCGACCCTCTCCTTAGGAGGGAGATGCTCTATCCACTGAGCTACAGCCGCGCGAGGCGCGCAGTGTAGCAAGAGGCCCTCCCGCCGGACGGCGCGCCGATTGCCGCAATGCCTCCGGGTTCCGTGCGGAATGCACGGTGTTCCGGCCTCGTTTTCCCGCTTGCGAGCGCCCGCTCTACAGGAAAGCGCGTCCTATACTTGTGCAATGCGCGCGTGCCGACGGCAGGGGCCGCACCCCGTGCGCAAGGATTCGAGGCGTTCAAAGACATGGGTTCGAAATTCAAGGTTGCGGGGCTGCTGGCCCTCGGGGCCGTCGCCGGTGCGCTGACGACGATGCAGATCCAGGCGATCGCCCGCAACACGCTGGGCTCGTTCGGCTCGCTGCCGCTGGACGACATCGAGCGCTTCACGGAAGTGTTCGACCGCGTCAAGACGAACTACGTGGTCCCGGTCGACGAGAAGAAGCTGATCGGCGACGCCATCGGCGGCATGGTCTCCGGCCTCGACCCGCACTCGCAGTACTTCGACAAGAAGTCGTACAAGGAATTCCAGGAGTCCACGTCGGGCCGCTTCGTGGGCGTGGGCATCGAGATCGGCATGGAGGACGGACTCGTCAAGATCGTCACGCCGATCGAGGGCTCGCCGGCCTTCCGCGCCGGCCTGAAGTCCGGCGACCTGATCACGCGCATCGACGAGACGCAGGTCAAGGGCCTCACGATGGACCAGGCCGTCAAGAAGATGCGCGGCGACCCGGGCTCCAAGGTCGTCCTGACGATCTTCCGCAAGGACGAGGGCCGCACGTTCCCGGTGACGATCGCGCGCGAGGAGATCCACGTCCAGAGCGTCAAGGCCAAGGACTTCGACGGCTACGCCTGGGTGCGCATCGCGCAGTTCCAGGAGCGCACCGTCGACGACTTCGCGGCCAAGGTCGAGGACCTGTACAAGAAGGACCCGAAGATCAAGGGCTTCGTGCTGGACCTGCGCAACGACCCGGGCGGCCTGCTCGATGGCGCGATCGGCATCGCGTCGGTCTTCCTGCCGCCCGACAGCGTCATCGTGAAGACCAATGGCCAGATGCCGGACTCGAAGCAGACCTTCAAGGCCTCGCCCGAGGATTACCGCCGCTCCGGCGCCGACCCGCTGCGCAAGCTGCCGGCCGCGCTCAAGACGGTGCCGCTGGTGGTGCTGATCAACGAAGGCTCGGCCTCGGCCAGCGAGATCGTCGCCGGCGCGCTGCAGGACTACAAGCGCGGCACCATCATGGGCGCGCAGTCCTTCGGCAAGGGCTCGGTGCAGACGGTGCTGCGCCTGCAGGGCGACACCGCGATCAAGATCACGACCGCGCGCTACTACACGCCCAGCGGCCGCTCGATCCAGGAGAAGGGCATCGTGCCGGAAATCTGGCTCGACGAGACCGCCGAAGGCAACCTCTATTCGGCGCTGTTCCCGCGCGAGGAAGACCTGGACAAGCACCTCGTCAACGACGAGTACAAGGCCGATCCCGCCAAGGAGAAGGCCCGCGAGGCGGCGCGCGAGGCGGCCGAGGCCAAGCTCGCCGAGGAGCGCGCGAAGAACGGCAACAAGCCGATCAAGCCGCTGCCGGACTTCGGCTCCGCCGAGGACTTCCAGCTGAACCAGGCGCTCAACGAGCTGCGCGGCCAGCCGGTCGTCGTCAGCAAGACGGCCACCGAGCGCAAGCCCGAGGACACCTCCACCCAGTGACCGCGGCGCCGGCCGCGCGTCCGCACGACGCCGCCGACGGCCCTGCCGCGGCGGCGTTCTTCATGGTGCACCGACGACCGACGTGACCGACCTGACCGACGACGACCTGCTGCGCTACTCGCGCCACATCCTGCTCGACGAGATCGGCATCGAGGGACAGCGCCGCATCGCCGCCGCGCGGGCGCTCGTGATCGGCGCGGGCGGACTGGGCTCGCCCGCCGCGCTCTACCTGGGCAGCGCGGGCATCGGGCGGCTCGTGCTCGTCGACGACGACGCGGTCGACCTCACCAACCTGCAGCGCCAGCTCGCGCATACCCAGGACCGTATCGGAACGAACAAGGCGCGCTCGGCGCGCGCCGCGGTGCTCGCGCTGAACCCGGGGCTGGACGTGGTTGCGCTCGAGCGCCGCGCGGGTGTCGCGGACCTCGCGGCGCTCGCCGCCGAGGCCGACGTCGTGCTCGATTGCAGCGACAACTTCGCCACCCGCCAGGCGGTCAACGCGGCGTGCGTCGCCGCGGGCGTGCCGCTTGTCGCGGGCGCGGCGATCGGCTTCGACGGCCAGGTCTC
>DASVLN010000659.1:0-4443 GCA_036384855.1 Burkholderiaceae bacterium
CCGCGAGCGCCGCGACCGCGCAGGCGGCGGCCGCGCGCGGTCGCGTCGGCGCCGCGGACAGCACCCACATGAACAGCGAGACGCCGCTGAGCTGCACGAGCTCGGGCGTCGTCTCGTGGCCCAGTTGCAGCAGGCCCAGCGTGGCGATCAGGGCGAGCACCGAGCCGTCGGCGAGCGCGCGCGCGTAGTCGGTCGGCGAAGCCTCGCCTCCGAAGGCGAAGGCGGCGGGCTGCGCGGCCTCCGTGCGCGCGAGGTGCTGCGTGCTGTACCAGACGAAGGCGAGCGTGGCCGCCAGCAGCGCCGCGAAAGGCAGCCGCGCCGCGAGGGCCGGGTCGAGGAAGGGCATCGCCTTGATCGCGAGCGCGCCGAGCCAGTAGGGCAGCAGGGCGCCGTCGCCGGGCAGGCTCGCGATGGCGGGGGCGGTCCACGGGCTGCGGCCCTCGGCGATCGAGGCCATGTAGCCGAAGGCGGTGATGTCGGCGTTCTTCCAGGGCTCGCGGCCGAACTGCCCGGGCAGCAGATAGGCGGCGCACAGCAGGATCAGCGCCCAGCGGGGCAGGCGCTGGGCCGCGCGCCGGGTGACGAGTGCAGGGGTTGGCAGATTCACGGGGGGCATCATGCCGCAAGCGCGGGCCGCGGCCGGAGCGGATGGCGAAAAAGACGCGGACACAAAAAAGGCAGCCCGAGGCTGCCTTTCGTGGTTCCAGAGAATCCGGATCGCCGCGGCGCGAGGGCCGCGGACGGACGTCGCGCTTACTTCTTGAGGCCGACGCGGGCGAACTTGTTGCGGAACTTCTCGACGCGGCCGCCCAGGTTGTCGACGCTCTTCTGCGTGCCCGTGTAGAACGGGTGCGACTCGCTGGTGGTCTCGAGCTTGAACAGCGGCAGCTCCTTGCCGTCGTCCATCTTGATCGTTTCCTTGGTCTGCGCGCACGAGCGCGTCACGAACTTGAAACCGTTGGACAGGTCGACGAAGCAGACGTCGCGGTAGTTGGGGTGGATGCCGTCTTTCATGGGATGCCCTCGATCTCGCTTTGCCGGGAACGACGGGCCTGGGCGAAGGACTCGCGCAGTGCCGCCGGCGTCGTCGGAAGCCACTGCGCACCATGCACAGCACTTTCCGAAAGCGGAAAACCTTGGATTCTAAACCATGATGCGTCGCGCTGTCCAGGCGGGCCACCGAAACGAAAAAGGCCCGCCGAAGCGAGCCTTTCCGACAGACGAGCCAGGGCGGGTCAGCCGCCGCGCCGCATCATGTCGAAGAAGTCCAGGTTTGTCTTGCTGGCCTTCATCTTGTCGAGCATGAACTCCATCGCCTCGATCTCGTCCATCGGGTAGAGCAGCTTGCGCAGGATCCAGGTCTTCTGCAGGATCTCCGGCTTCAGCAGCATCTCCTCGCGGCGCGTGCCGCTGCGGTTGATCTGGATCGACGGGTAGACGCGCTTCTCGGCCATGCGGCGATCCAGGTGGATCTCGCAGTTGCCGGTGCCCTTGAATTCCTCGTAGATGACTTCGTCCATCTTCGAGCCGGTGTCGATCAGCGCCGTGCCGATGATGGTGAGGGATCCGCCTTCCTCGACGTTGCGCGCCGCGCCGAAGAAGCGCTTCGGGCGCTGCAGCGCGTTGGCGTCGACGCCGCCCGTGAGCACCTTGCCCGACGAGGGCAGGACGTTGTTGTAGGCGCGGGCCAGGCGCGTGATCGAGTCGAGCAGGATCACGACGTCCTTCTTCATCTCGACCAGGCGCTTGGCGCGCTCGATCACCATCTCGGCGACCTGCACGTGGCGCTGGGCCGGTTCGTCGAAGGTGGAGCTGATCACCTCGCCGCGCACGGTGCGCAGCATCTCGGTGACTTCCTCGGGGCGCTCGTCGACGAGCAGCACGATGAGGTGGATGTCCGGATGGTTGGCGACCAGCGCGTGGGCGATGTGCTGCATCATCACCGTCTTGCCGGTCTTGGGCTGGGCGACGAGCAGGGCGCGCTGGCCTTTGCCGATCGGCGCGATCAGGTCGATGATGCGGCCCGTCACGTTCTCGTCGCCGCGCATGTCGCGCTCGAGCCTGAACACCTCCTTCGGGAAGAGCGGCGTCAGGTTCTCGAACATGATCTTGTGCTTGCTCTCCTCGGGCGAGACGCCGTTGACGCGGTCGACCTTGACCAGCGCGAAGTAGCGCTCGCCGTCCTTGGGCACGCGGACCTCGCCCTCGATCATGTCGCCGGTGTGCAGGTTGAAGCGGCGGATCTGGCTCGGGCTGAGGTAGATGTCGTCGGTCGACGCCATGTAGCTCTCGTCGATCGCGCGCAGGAAGCCGAAGCCGTCCGGCAGCACTTCGAGCACGCCGTCGCCGAACACCTGTTCGCCGCCCTTCGCGCGCTTCTTCATGATCGCGAACATGAGCTCCTGCTTGCGCATGCGAGCCACGTTGTCGATCTCGAGCGCTTCGCCCATGGTGATCAGAGCACCGATGTGCAGGGCCTTGAGTTCGGAAAGATGCATTGTTCGTTCACCCTGGGGTGGCGGCCGCAGCCGATTCCTTCAGCCGCGCGGGGATTCCGGCGCGGTGTGCGGTCGCGAGCGGCCACCGATCCGATTCCTCGTGCACGACCCAGGGGTCGGCGCGGCAGGATGCCGGATCAGCGCCGTCGCGACGGCGTGGAACGGTAGGGCTTTGAAATTTCGCCGAAACCGCGCGCCGGGTCCCGGTCGGGAGCAGGGCGCGGGGGCGGGGCCTTCGATCGGTGGGGAGACGTGCCCTTCAGCAGAGCGGGTCGCCCGGAATCACCGACGTGGCGGGATTATAGGGGGCCGTGCAGCAACGGCGTCAACTGCCGTTTCAGGCCGCGCGTCGGCCGGATGGGGTCGGCGACGCGCCGGCCGCCTCCGGCCGGGGCCTCAGGCCGTCGCCGGCAGGTGGCCTTCGAGGAAGGACAGCAGCTGCGACTTCGACAGCGCGCCGACCTTGGTCGCGGCAAGCTGGCCGTCCTTGAACAGCATCAGCGTCGGGATGCCGCGGATGCCGAACTTGGCCGGGATGTCGCGGTTGTCGTCGACGTTGAGCTTGGCGATCTGCAGGCGGCCGTCGTAGTCCTTGGCGACCTCGTCCAGGATCGGCGCGATCTGCTTGCAGGGGCCGCACCATTCCGCCCAGTAGTCGACCAGCACCGGGGTGCCGGACTTCAGGACGTCGGCCTCGAAGGACGCGTCGGAGATGTGTTTGATAGCTGCGCTGCTCATGCGGATTCCTTGGCTTTCCCTCGCGTCCGGCGGCACGGGCCGGGGGAGGACGTCTCGGGTCGAAAGATTCTGACACATCCGTCCAGACCCGGCCGCCGTCAAGGATGCCCCTGGCGGCACGCTTCCCGGACGGGACGCCGGGCCGGCGGCGGCTCGCCCGCCGGCCCGACTCGACAAATGGGGCCGGCGGCCGAAAAGAGCAAGGGCGACCGGCTGAAATGCGAAATGCGCATCGAAACGGGCGCTCTTCCGCGCGCCGCGTCGGCCGGCACCGCGTTCAAATCGAGCGATCCTCCCGCACTCCGTGCCCATGGCCGTCCAAGCTCCTCCCACCGCCGCCACGGCCGCGCCCAACCGCGCGGTGCGCATGCTCGGCCGCTACCAGCTGCTGCGCCTGCTCGGCAAGAGCGCGCAGACGATGGTCTGGCTGGGCCAGGACACCCAGGGCGAGTCCGAGGTGGTGCTGGCGCTGCCGCGCGTGCAGCCGCCGGATCCGGACGCGCTGGGCGCCTGGCTCGCGCGCGTGCGCCGCAGCGGCCGGCTCAAGCATCCGCGGCTGGCCCCGGTGCTCGACGTCGGCGAGTACGAGCGCTGGCCCTACGCCGTCTACGAGCGCGGCGCGTTCGCCACGTGGAGCGAGCGCCTCGGCGGCCAGCCGCTGCCGCCGCAGGAACTTGCGCAGTGGTGCGTCCAGGTGCTGCAGGGCCTCGCGTTCGCGCACGAGGCCGGCGTCTCGCACCGCGACCTGCAGCCGCACATGCTGCAGGTCGACGATGGCGGCAACGTGCGCCTGCTGGGGCTGGACATCGCCGATTCGCACTCGATGGCACAGCTGGCGAGCGACGCCGGCCTCGGCCACGAGGCGGCGATGGACGAGCGCCGCATCCAGCGCCAGTCCGCCGAGATCGACGTGCTCGCCCTCGGCCTGCTGATGCACCAGGCGCTGGCCGGCGCGCCGCCGCTGGACGAGCCCGACGTCGCGCGCGTCGTCGGCCGGCTGCCGCCCTTCGGCCACGAGATGGTGCGGCTGCCCTGGACGGTGCCGATGCCGGTGCCCGAGCCGCTGCGCGCGATCGTCAACCGCGCCACCGACCGCCAGGAACGCCAGCGCTACCGCAATGCGCGCACCTTCGAGCGCGCGCTCGAGGGCTGGCTGCAGGCGAGCGGCGACAAGGACGGCGGCCCGATCACGCTGCTGCTCGGGCGC
>DASVLN010000660.1:0-4057 GCA_036384855.1 Burkholderiaceae bacterium
AGCCGTACCGGCTGAAGATCCGCGCGCCCGGCTTTGCCCACCTGGCCGCGATGGACGAGATGTCGCGCGGCCACATGCTGGCCGATGCGGTCGCCGTGATCGGCACCATGGACATCGTGTTTGGCGAGATCGATCGATGACTCAGCACACCGACAACACTGCGGCGCACGTGCCGTTCACCGACGAGATGCGCGCCCAGTTCGCGCGCGAGGTCGCCAAGTTCCCGGCCGCGCACGCGCAGTCCGCGGTCATGGCCTGCCTGTCGATCATCCAGCACGAGCGCGGCTGGGTCTCGCGCGCGGCCGAGGACGAGCTCGCCGAGTACCTGGGCATGGCGCCGATTGCCGTGTACGAGGTGACCACGTTCTACAACATGTACAACCAGGCACCGGTCGGCAAGTTCAAGATCAACGTCTGCACCAACCTGCCGTGCCAGCTGCGCGACGGCCAGGCCGCACTGGCCCACGTCTGCAAGAAGCTCGGCGTCACCGTCGGCGGCACGACCGCGGACGGCCAGTTCACCGTGCAGCAGAGCGAATGCCTCGGCGCCTGCGCCGACGCGCCGGTCATGCTGGTCAACGACCGCGAGATGATCAGCTTCATGAGCAACGAGCGCATCGACGACCTGCTCGCCACGCTGGCGGCCGCGAAGTAAGAAGGCGACGGAAATCCAAATGGTCGATCTTTCCCGATTCAAGGCGCAGGGCGTCGAGACCGCGTTCCACGACCGCCACCTCAACCCGCAGATCCTGGCGGGCCTGGACGGCAGCAACTGGCGCCTGAAGGACTACGAGGCGCGCGGCGGCTACCAAGCGCTGCGCAAGATCCTGGCGCAGGACGGCACGGGCATGACGCCGGACCAGGTCGTAGCCGAAGTCAAGGCCTCCGGCCTGCGCGGCCGCGGCGGCGCCGGCTTCCCGACCGGCCTGAAGTGGAGCTTCATGCCGCGCCAGTTCCCGGGGCAGAAGTACCTCGTCTGCAACTCCGACGAAGGCGAGCCGGGCACCTGCAAGGATCGCGACATCCTCGCGTACAACCCGCACATCGTGATCGAGGGGATGGCCATCGCCGCCTACGCGATGGGCATCTCGGTCGGCTACAACTACATCCACGGCGAGATCTTCGAGATCTACCAGCGCTTCGAGGAAGCCCTGGAGGAGGCGCGCGCCGCCGGCTACCTCGGCGACGGCATCCTCGGCTCGAAGTTCAACTTCCAGCTGCACGGCTTCCACGGCTTCGGCGCGTACATCTGCGGCGAGGAGACGGCGCTGCTCGAGTCGCTCGAGGGCAAGAAGGGCCAGCCGCGCTTCAAGCCGCCGTTCCCGGCGAGCTTCGGCATCTACGGCAAGCCCACCACCATCAACAACACCGAGACCTTCGCGGCGGTGCCCTGGATCATCCGCAACGGCGGCCAGGCCTACCTCGAGTGCGGCAAGCCGAACAACGGCGGCACGAAGATCTTCTCGGTCGTCGGCGACGTCAACAAGCCGGGCAACTACGAGATCCCGATGGGCACGCCGTTCTCGACGCTGCTCGAGCTGGCCGGCGGCGTGCGCACCGGCCGCAAGCTGAAGGCGGTGATCCCGGGCGGCTCCTCGGCGCCGGTGCTGCCGGCCTCGATCATGATGGAGCTCACGATGGACTACGACTCCATCGCGAAGGCCGGCTCGATGCTGGGCTCGGGGGCCGTCATCGTGATGGACGACTCGCGCTGCATGGTGGAGAGCCTGCTGCGCCTGTCCTACTTCTACCAGCACGAATCCTGCGGCCAGTGCACGCCCTGCCGCGAGGGCACCGGCTGGTTGTGGCGGATGGTCGACCGCATCGAGCACGGCCACGGCCGCATGGAGGACATCGAGCTTCTGAACTCGGTGGCCGACAACATCCAGGGCCGCACCATCTGCGCGCTCGGCGACGCGGCCGCGATGCCCGTGCGCGCCATGATCAAGCACTTCCGCAGCGAGTTCGTGCACCACATCGAACACAAGACCTGCGTCGTTCCCGCCACGACGGCCTGACCCGGATAGAGCGGACGAAAGCGCCCCATGATTGAAATCGAACTCGACGGCAAGAAGGTCTCGGTGCCCGAAGGCAGCATGGTGATGCATGCGGCCGACGCCGCGGACACCTACATCCCGCACTTCTGCTATCACAAGAAGCTCTCGATCGCCGCCAACTGCCGCATGTGCCTGGTGGACATCGAGAAGGCGCCCAAGCCGATGCCGGCCTGCGCCACGCCCGTCACGCAGGGCATGATCGTCCGCACGAAGAGCGACAAGGCGATCAAGGCGCAGCAGAGCGTCATGGAGTTCCTGCTGATCAACCACCCGCTCGACTGCCCGATCTGCGACCAGGGCGGCGAGTGCCAGCTGCAGGACCTCGCGGTGGGCTACGGCGGCTCGGCCTCGCGCTACACGGAAGAAAAGCGCGTCGTCTTCCACAAGCCGGCCGGCCCGCTGCTGTCGATGGAGGAGATGAGCCGTTGCATCCACTGCACGCGCTGCGTCCGCTTCGGCCAGGAAGTCGCCGGCGTGATGGAGCTGGGCATGGCGCACCGCGGCGAGCACTCCGAGATCCAGACCTTCGTCGGCCGCTCGGTGGACTCCGAACTCTCGGGCAACATGATCGACATCTGCCCGGTCGGCGCGATCACCAGCAAGCCGTTCCGCTACCAGGCGCGCACCTGGGAGCTCTCGCGCCGCCGCAGCGTGAGCCCGCACGACTCGGTAGGCGCCAACATCGTCGTCCAGGTCAAGAACAACCAGGTGCTGCGCGTCGTCCCGTTCGAGAACGAGGACGTCAACGAGTGCTGGATCGCCGACCGCGACCGCTTCTCGTACGAGGCGCTGAACCACGAGTCGCGCCTGACCGCGCCGATGATCAAGCAGAACGGCCAGTGGCAGCAGGTCGATTGGCCGACCGCGCTGGGCTACGTCGCCGACGGCGTCAAGCGCGTGAAGGCCGAGTTCGGCGTCGCGGGCATCGGCGCGCTGGCGCACCCGAACTCGACGGTCGAGGAGATGCACCTCCTGGCCAAGCTCGTGCGCGGCCTCGGCAGCGAGAGCGTCGACCATCGGCTGCGCCACGCCGACTTCTCCAACGTCGGCGGCGTGCGCTGGCTCGGCACCTCGATCGCGTCGCTGTCCAAGCTGGATCGCGCGCTGGTCGTCGGCTCGTTCCTGCGCAAGGACCACCCGCTGCTCGCGCAACGCCTGCGCCAGGCGGCGCGCCAGGGTGCGCAGGTCTTCGCCGTCGGCGCCAACGCCGACGACTGGCTGCTGCCGGTCGCCGGCCGCATCACCGCGGCGCCTGGTGCGTGGGTGAAGGCGCTCGCCGACATCGCGCACTGCGTCGCCACGGTCCAGGGCAAGGCCGCGCCGTTCGCCGGCGAGACCACGCCCGAGGCGCAGGCCATCGCGGCCTCGCTGATCATCGGCGAGCGCGGCGCCGTGCTGCTGGGCAACGCCGCCGCGCAGCATCCGCAGGCCTACACGTTGCTCGCGCTCGCCAACTGGATCGCGCAGGCGACCGGCTGCACCGTCGGCTACCTGGGCGACGCCGGCAACAACGTCGGCGCGCAGCTCGTGAATGCGTTGCCCGGCCCCGGCGGCCTGAACGCCGGCCAGATGCTGTCGCAGCCGATGCGCGCCCTGTTCCTGCTGGGCGTCGAGCCCGAGCTGGACGCCGCCGACGCCGCGGCCGCCCGTGCCGCGCTGGGCGCCTCCGGCCTCGTCGTCGCGCTGACTCCGTTCCGCAACGCCGCCGCCGACGTCGCCGACGTGCTGCTGCCCATCTCGCCGTTCACCGAGACCGCCGGCACCTTCGTCAACGCGGAAGGCCGCGTGCAGTCGTTCCAGGGCACCTGCCGGCCGCTCGGCGAGACGCGCCCGGGCTGGAAGGTGCTGCGCGTCCTCGGCGACCTGCTGGGCCTGCCGGGCTTCGGCCAGCAGTCGTCCGAAGAAGTGCTTGCCGAGGCGCTGGGCGACCGCGCGACGCTCGCCGCGCGCCTGGACAACCGCGCCGCGCTGCCGTCGACGCTGCCGGCCGACGGCGCCGC
>DASVLN010000661.1:0-4650 GCA_036384855.1 Burkholderiaceae bacterium
GTGCGCGGGGACGATCGCGCGGCAGCGGGCGTCGGCGAACTCGCAGCGCGGCGAGAACAGGCAACCCGCCGGGCGATCGAACTGCCCCGGCACGACGCCCGGGATCGCCGCCAGCCGGCGTGCCTGCGCGCGCTCGGGCAGCGCCGCGAGCAACGCGGCCGTGTAGGGATGGTGCGGGTCGGCGAACAGCGGCGCCGCGGCGTTGGACTCGACCTGGCGGCCCGCGTATTGCACGACGACGCGGTCGGCATGTTCCGCGACCAGGCCGAGGTCGTGCGTGATCAGGACCAGCGCCATGCGGCGCTCGCGCTTGAGCGTGAGCAGCAGGTCGAGGATCTGGGCCTGGATCGTGACGTCCAGCGCGGTGGTCGGCTCGTCGGCGATCAGCAGCTTGGGCTCGCAGGCGAGCGCCATCGCGATCATCACGCGCTGGCACATGCCACCCGAGAGCTGGTGCGGGAATGCGCGCAGCCGCCGCGCCGGGTCGGGGATGCCGACCTGCTCGAGCAGTTCCACGGCCCGCCTGCGACGCGCGGCGCGATCGAGGCCCAGGTGCACCTTCAGCACCTCGCCGACCTGGTAGCCGACCGTGAAGCATGGGTTCAGCGAGGTGATCGGTTCCTGGAAGATCATCGAGACGTCGCGCCCGACGATCGCCTGGCGCTCCTTCGGCGACAAGGCCGAGAGCTCCTTGCCGTCGAAGGCCATGCGGTCGGCCGTGACCGTCGCGGTCCACGGCAGCAGGCCCATCAGCGCGAGCATCGCGACCGACTTGCCCGAGCCCGACTCGCCCACGATCGCCAGCACCTCGTCGCCGTCGACCTGCAGGTCGATGCCGTCCACGGCGACGAACTCGCCCCCGCGCGTCCGGAACGAGACGCGCAGGCTGCGCACGTCCAGCAGCGCCATTCAGGACCTCCGCATCTTGGGGTCGAGCGCGTCGCGCAAGCCGTCGCCCGCCAGGTTGATCGAGACGACCGTGACGAGGATCGCCAGTCCCGGCAGCGTCACCATCCACGGGTTGGAGCGGATGAACTCGCGCGAATCGGCGAGCATCGTGCCCCATTCGGCGATCGGTGGCTGCGCGCCCAGGCCCAGGAAGCCGAGCGCCGCCGCCTCGAGGATCGCGTCGGAGACGCCCAGCGCCGCCTGCACGATCAGCGGCGCGAGGCAGTTGGGCAGCACGGTGCGCAGCATCAGGCGCAGCCTGCCGACGCCCGCGACGCGGGCGGCGACGACGTACTCCTTGCGCAGCTCGGCCAGCGCCGAGGCCCGCACCAGGCGCACATAGCGGGGCAGGTAGACGATGGTCACGGCGACGATGGTGTTGGCGAGGCTCGGGCCCAGCACCGCGACGACCAGGATCGCGAACACGAGGCTGGGCACGGCCATGATCAGGTCCATGGTGCGCGTGACGACCACGTCGACGACGTTGCCCAGCGCGGCGCTCGCCAGTCCGAGCGCGACGCCGATCACGAAGGACACGCTCATCACGGCCAGGCCGATGAACAGCGACACCCGCGCGCCGTGGATCAGGCGCGAGAGCAGGTCGCGCCCGAGGCTGTCGGTGCCCAGCACGAAGCGCCAGCTGCCGCCGTCCTCCCAGACCGGCGGCACCTTGACGACATCGCGGAACTGCTCCACCGGCGAATGCGGCGACACGACATCGGCGAGGATCGCCAGCAGCGCGACGAACGCAACCACTGCCAGCCCGATGACCGCGCCGCGGTTCTCGCGGAACGCGGCCCAGAACTCGCGGGCGGGGGAGGGCGGGGCCGGCGGCAGCGCCTCCTCGACGAGCAGTTCAGCCATGGCGGATGCGTGGGTTGATCACGCCGTAGAGCACGTCGACGAGCAGGTTGACCACGATGACCATCGTCGAGACCAGCATCACGCCGCCCTGCAGCGCGGGGTAGTCGCGGCGCGAGATCGACTCGATCAGCCAGTGGCCGATGCCGGGCCACGAGAAGATGGTCTCGGTGAGCACCGCGCCGGCCAGCAGCGCGCCGACCTGCAGGCCCATCACCGTGACGACCGGGATCAGCGCGTTGCGCATCGCATGCACGCCGAACACGCGCCAGGCGGGCAGGCCCTTGGCGCGCGCGGTGCGCACGTAGTCCTCGGCCAGCACCTCCAGCATCGCCGAGCGCGTCATGCGCGCGATGACCGCCAGCGGGATGGTGCCCAGCACGATGGACGGCAGGATCAGGTGCCGCAGCGCGTCCTTGACGGCACCGGCCTGGCCCGAGAGCCAGGCGTCGATCACCATGAAGCCCGTTCTCGGCTCGAAGTAGTAGTTGATCAGGTCGATGCGGCCGGACACCGGCGTCCAGCCCCAGCGCTCGCCGACGAACATGATCAGCAGCAGGCCCCACCAGAAGATGGGCATCGAGTAGCCGGTCACCGACAGGCCCATCAGCACCTGGTCGAACCAGGTGCCGCGCTTGACCGCCGCGACCGCGCCGGCGGGCAGGCCCAGCACGACCGCGAACAGCATGCCGAAGAACGACAGCTCCAGAGTGGCCGGAAACAGCGTGCCGAACTCCGTCAGCACCTTCTGGCTGGTCACGAGCGAGGTGCCGAAGTCCCCGTGCAGCAGCTGCACGACGTAGTGCCAGAACTGCAGCCACACCGGCTGGTCGAGCCCGAGCTCGTGGCGGAACATCGCCAGCCGCTCCGGGCTGATGCCGCGCTCGCCGACCCGCACCTCCACCGGATCGCCCGGCACGAGGCGGATCGCGACGAAGGTCACGAACATCAGCGCGAAGAAGGTCGGTATCGTCAGCAGCAGCCGCTTGAACAGGAACTTCAGCATGAGCGCGAGGCTGGCCGCGGACTCAGTTGGCCAGGTCGACGCCGTTGAACTGGTGGGCGCCGAACGGGCTCTGCTTGAAACCGGTCACGCGCGCGTTCATCGCCTCGTAGACGGTCGAGTGCGCGAGCTTCATGTCGGGCGCCTCGTCGTGCTCGATCTGCTGCATCTCCTGGTACAGCTTGATGCGCGTGGCCTGGTCGGCGGCGGTCTTGGCCTTGAGGTAGCGCTCGTCGAAGTTCTTGTCGCACCACTTCGAGATGTTCTGGCCGCCCGGGCGCGCGGCCTCGCAGCTGTGCAGGATGAAGAAATTGTCGGGGTCGCCGTTGTCGCCTGTCCAGCCCATGAGGCCGGTCATGTGCTCGCCCTGCTGCAGGCGCTTGCGGTACTCGCCCCATTCGTAGGTGACGAGCGTGGCCTGCACGCCGATCTTGGCGAGGTCGGCCTGCATCATCTCGGCGACGCGCTTGGCGTTCGGGTTGTACGGGCGCTGCACCGGCATGTACCAGAGGTCGACCGCCAGCGGCGTCTTCACGCCGGCCTTGGCGAGCAGTGCCTTGGCGGCGGCCGGGTCGTACTTGTAATCGACGACCTTGTCGTTGTAGCCCCACATCGTCGGCGGGATCAGGTTCCTGGCCGGCTGGCCGGCGCCGAGGTAGACGTCGCGGACGATGGACGCCTTGTCGATCGCCATCGAGAACGCCTGGCGCACCTCGCGCTTGTCGAACGGCGGCTTCTGGGTGTTGAAGGCCCAGTAGGCGATGTTCAGGCCCGGCTGGCTGATCACCTTGAGGGACTTGTCCTTCTGCATCTCGGCGACGTCGGACGGCCGCGGCGCGATCGCGAAGTGACATTCGCCGGCCTTGAGCTTGGAGTAGCGCGCGGTGGCGTCCGGCGTGATCGCGTACACCAGGTCGTCGACGAGCGCCTTCTCGCCCCAGTAGTCGGCGTTGCGGTGGAAGCGGATCACCGCATCCTTCTGGTACATCACGAACTGGAACGGGCCGGTGCCCACCGGGAATTGGTCGAACTGCTCCTTGCGGTTCTGCCTGGCGAGGAAGTCCGCGTATTCCGCCGAGCCGATGGAGGCGAAGTCCATCGCGAGGTCGGCCAGCATCGTCGAGTCGGGCTGCGTCAGCACGAACCGGACGGTGTGGTCGTCGACCTTGGTGATCGACTGCAGCAGCTTGGGCATGCCCATGTCGGCGAAGAAGTCGTACTTGCCGCCGGAGACCTTCGCGTACGGATGTTCGGGCTTCCACTGGCGCTCGAACGAGAAGATCACGTCGTCGGCATTGAACTCGCGCGTGGGCCGGAAGCCGTTGACGCCGGCGTGGAACTTCACGCCCTTGCGCAGGTGGAAGTCGTACGTCCTGCCGTCGGGCGAGATCGTCCAGCTCTCGGCCAGGCCCGGCTCGACGCGGGTGGTGCCGCGGGCGAACTCGGTGAGCTTGTCGTAGACCGGGCGCGCCGCGTCGAAGCTGGTGCCGGTCGTGTTCAGGGCGGGCGAGAAGTTCTCGGGCGAGCCCTCGGAGCAGTAGACGAAGGTCTTGGCCGAGGCGGCCAGGGGCAGCGCGGCGAATGCGGCCAGGAGCAGCGCGGCCAGCTCGTGACGGCCACGCGAGGCGGGTCGGGTCATCGAATCCTCCGGGTCAGGGTGACGCATGGTAGCGCGAGCATGACGCCGCTGCGCCGCGCCAGGGCACCGGTTTTCCGAGCATTCGCCGCCGGCGCGCGCCGTGGCAGGCGTCAAAGTCCCGACAGCGGGATCGCTGCGCCGCGCTCGTCGGCGCCGAGCACCTCGATGAGGCGGGCGAGGTCGCCCTCCAGCCGCGCGA
>DASVLN010000662.1:0-11480 GCA_036384855.1 Burkholderiaceae bacterium
TGGGCCTGAGCGGCCACGGCCTGCGCCCGCTGCTGCGCCGCCTGCGCGCGCGCCGTCGTGTCGTCCAGGCGCAGGATCGCGTCGCCCCGGTGCACCGCCTGTCCTTCCTGCACGAGCACGGCCGAGACGGTGCCCGAGACCTCGGGATAGAGGTTGATGTTCGATCCGTTGGGCAGGTCCGTCTCGACGATGCCGTTCGCATAGATGCCCTGCGCGTAGGGATCGGTCGCCGGCGGGAAGGCGGGCGGCTGCCGGGCCGGCCGTTCGTTCGACACCACGGCCCCCGCGATGCCGGCCGCGACGCCGATGCCCGCGAGGACGAACAGCGTCCTAGTCGTCGACCAGCGGATGGCCATCGTCGATGTCCTTGATCTGCCCGTCCTCCATGCGCAGGACGCGGTCGGCGAACTCGTCGATGCGCGCGTCGTGCGTCACGATCACGATGGTGCGCGTCGCGCAGAGCATCTCCCGCCGCACGAAGCCCACGATCGCCTTGCCCGTGTCGCCGTCCAGCGAGGCGGTCGGCTCGTCGAGGATGAGGATGTCGGGCGCGCTCACCA
Source organism: Burkholderiaceae bacterium (assembly GCA_036384855.1). Lineage (GTDB taxonomy): Bacteria > Pseudomonadota > Gammaproteobacteria > Burkholderiales > Burkholderiaceae_C > Scleromatobacter. Next base: position 561 of record DASVLN010000662.1, read on the forward strand.
TCGCGCGCGCGATCGCCACGCGCTGCTGCTCGCCGCCGGACAGCTTGACCGGCGGCAGCTCGGCGCGCGACGACAGGCCCACGACCTCCAGCATCGCGCGGGCGGCGTCCAGCGCCTCGTTCCAGGGCCGCTTGCGCAGGATCAGCGGGATGGCCACGTTCTCGACCGTCGTCAGGCGCGGGAAGAGGTGGTAGTCCTGGAACACGAAGCCGATGCGCCGGAGCCGGAACTCGGCGAGGCGGTCGTCGTCCAGCGCCCAGAGCTCCTGGCCGTCGACGACCACCCGCCCGCCGTCGGGCCGCAGGATGCCCGAGATGACCGAGAGCAGCGTCGTCTTGCCGCTGCCCGACGGGCCGACGATGTACAGCATCTCCCCGAATCGTGCCTCCAGCGACACCGCGCGCAGCGCGTGCGTGCGCGCGTCGCCGTCGCCGAACCACTTGTCCACGCCGGCCGCGGCGATGGCCACCCGGGCGGCGGCCCGGGCCGGCGCTTGCGCGATGTCCGCCGCGACCGCCGCCACCGTCAGCCCCGGAAGATGTCGAACGGCTCGATGCGCAGCACCTTGCGCACGCCGATGATGCTCGAGACGCCGGCGATCACGATCACCATCGCCAGCGCGAGCAGCAGGTTCCAGGGCGTGATCAGCGCGGCGTAGTCGGGAATCCGCCAGCGGGCGAGGGCGATGGCCGCGGCGCACAGCCCGACGCCGAGGCCGAAGCCGGTGAGCGCCGTGAAGCCGGCCTGGAACAGGATCATGGCGACCAGCTCCCGGCTCTTGGCGCCGATGGCCTTGAGCGCGCCGAACTTCTCCAGGTTCTCGAGGATGAAGGTGTAGAAGGTCTGGCCCGAGATCGACAGCCCCACGATGAAGCTGATCACCGTCATCAGCAGGATGTTGGTGCCCAGGCCGGTCTGGAACGTGTAGAAGTTCGAGATCTTCCGCATGAACTGGTCGTCGGTCAGCGCGACGTAGCCCAGGCCCGCGACCTCGCGCTGGATCTCGGCGACGTCGGCCTCGGACTTGGGCTCGACGAGGACATAGGCGGTCGTGAAGCGGGCGGTGGGCAGGTATTGCACCGCGCGCGTGTACGTGGTGTAGAGCGTCGGCACGCCGAACAGCCCGCCGACCGCGGCGCGCGCCTTGCCGACCACGACCGCGCGATGGTCGTTGATCTCGAACTCGGCGCCGAGCTGCGGCCGCCCCAGCTTCGCGTACTCGGCGTCCTGCACGACGATGAAGCCGTTCTCGGCGTAGATGTCCTCCGGGCGGCCCTGCAGCAGCTCGGGCCGGCCGAGCAGGGTGCTGTCGTCCAGGCCCAGCACGGTCGCCGCCTGGTAGGTGCCGTCGCGCATCTTCACGAGCGCGCCGCCGGAGAACAGCGGCATGGCGTAGCGCACGCCGGGGATGCTGCGCACCGCGTCCAGGACGGTGTCGGGCAGCGGGATCGCGCCGGCCGCGTTGTTGACGGCCGGATCCATGACCCAGACCCGCGCGCCGATGTTGATGACCGTCGACGACGACCGGTGCAGGACGCCCGCGAACATCGACGTCATCTCCACCATGAGGAAGACCGCGAACGTGATGCCGATCAGCAGCGCGCCGAACTTCGCGCGGTCGTTGACCAGCAGCTTGTAGGCCAGCAGGAGGGCGCCGTTCATGAGGGGCGAGTGTTCGCGCGCCGGCGCCGGGCGGCCTTGCGCCCGCTCAATCGCGGCACGGCTTGAGGCGGATCAACGCCCCGTCCGGCAACGAGCCTAGTCTCGGCCTCCATGCCGGCGCCGGACCTGCGGCGGGCTGTTCGACAAGGGATCCCCCATGAGCAAGGACAAGCGACTCGCCCTCGTCACGGGCGGCACGGGCGGCCTCGGCGAGGCCATCTGCAAGCGGCTGTTCGACGGCGGCTTCGCGGTCGTCGCGCTCCACACCCAGGGCAACGGCCGCGTCGGCGAATGGCTGGCCGCGCGCGAGCGCGAGGGGCGCGCCATGGTGGCGCAGGCGGTCGACGTCGCCGACTACGCCTCGTGCGCGTCCGCGGTCGACGAGATCCGGCGCCGGTTCGGGCCGGTCTCGGTGCTCGTCAACAACGCCGGCATCACGCAGGACGCCAGCTTCCGGAAGATGACGGCCGTGCAGTGGCAGCAGGTGCTGCGGGTCAACCTCGACTCGATGTTCAACATGACCAAGCAGGTGATCGAGGACATGCTGGCGGCCGGTTGGGGACGCATCGTCAACATCTCGTCGGTCAACGGGCAGCGCGGCGCGTTCGGGCAGGCGAACTACGCGGCCTCCAAGGCGGGCATCCACGGCTTCACGAAGTCGCTCGCGATCGAGTTCGCGAGCAAGGGCCTCACCGTCAACACCGTCTCGCCCGGCTACCTGCGCACGCCGATGGTCGAGAAGATGCCGCACGAGATCCTCGAGTCGCGGATCATCCCGCAGATCCCCGTCGGCCGGCTCGGCGACCCGGGGGAGATCGCCGAGCTGGTGGCCTACCTCGTGTCCGAGCAGGGCGCCTTCGTCAACGGCGCCAACATCGCCATCAACGGCGGCCAGCACATGGCCTGACCGGCCGTCCCAGGAGATCACGATGAGCAGAAGGATCGACCCCGTCGAGGCGGTGCCCGAGATCGCCGAACCGGCCCCGCCGGCGAGCGCGCCGGAGCCGCAGGCGGATCCCTACGTCTCCCAGTGCCTGGACTGGATGCGCCAGTTCGAGCACGTGCAGGGCAGTGCCGCCAAGGGCTGGAGCACCTTGATCGAGACCGCGGCGGAGCGCGCCGCGTCGGGCCACGGGTGGGAGCGGTGGTGGGACGTCGCCAGCGCGTTCCTGCGGGAAGCGGTCGAGGAGACGGCCAAGCGCCAGGGCGAATGGTTCTCGGCGGTCGCGCAGTTCCAGTTGCAGGCTGCCAAGATGCTGGTGGACCTGGGCGACCCGTCGTCGCATGCCGCCGCCGAGGCCGCCGATACGCAGCGGTCGTGGCTGGCGCAGGCCTGGCGCGATCCCGCCGCGGTCTGGTTCGCGCCCTGGCTCGCCGGGACGGCGATCCGCCCGGTCCAGGTCTCCTGAAGCGATGCCGCGAGGGAAGGTGGACGACATGGCCATGGAGCTCGAGTCTCCCGCGACACGGAAGGTGGCCGGGCGGCAGGCGGCGGTGCGCGCGCCGGTGCGTGCGGCAACGCGCGCGGCGCCGGATCCGGGCGCGGCCTGGCGCGATCTCGACCGCCTGCGCGAGGCCGGGATCGGCCGGATCACGGGCGGTCTCTCGCCCGAGGCGCTCGCGCTCGCCTGGTTCGACTGGGCGATGCATCTGGCGGTGGCGCCCGGCAAGCGTCTGCAGCTCGCGCTGCACGACTGGAGCCGGCCGGCGGACGCCAGCGCGGATCCGCGCTTCTCGGATCCGTCGTGGCGGCTCGCGCCGTTCGACGCGATGGCCACGGCCTTCCTGCGTTGCGAGGACTGGTGGCGCGAGGCCACGCGCGGGGTGCCCGGCACCGTGCCGCACCACGAGTCCGTCGTCGCGTTCGCGAGCCGGCAACTGCTGGACATGCTGTCGCCGTCCAACCTCCCGTGGACCAATCCGCAGGTCGTGGCCCGCACGATCGGGCAGGGCGGGCGCAACCTCTGGGCGGGCGCGCTGCACTGGATGGAGGACGCCGCCCGCGCCGCCGGCCTCGCGGCCGACGAGGAGCCCCGCTTCGTGGTCGGGCGCGACCTCGCCGCGACGCCGGGCAAGGTGGTGATGCGCAACGAGCTCGCCGAGCTGATCCAGTACGCGCCGGCGACCGGCGTCGTCGAGGCCGAGCCGGTGCTGATCGTGCCGGCATGGATCATGAAGTACTACATCCTCGACCTGTCGGCGCACGACTCGCTGGTGCGCTGGCTGGTCGGGCAGGGCCACACGGTGTTCTGCCTGTCCTGGCGCAACGTCGACGAGTCGGATCGCGACCTGGGCATGGACGACTACCGGCGCCTCGGCGTGATGGCGGCGCTGGACGCGGTGACGCGCATCGTGCCCGGCCAGCGCGTGCACGCGGCCGGCTACTGCCTCGGCGGCACGCTGCTGGCCATCGCGGCCGCCGCCATGGCGGGCGCGGGCGACGACCGGCTTCGCAGCCTCACGCTGTTCGCGGCGCAGACCGACTTCAGCGAACCCGGCGAGCTGGCGCTGTTCATCGACCCGGCGCAGGTGCACATGCTCGACAGCCTGATGTGGCTGCGCGGCTACCTGACGGCGGGGCAGATGTCCTGGGCCTTCCAGATGCTGCGCTCCAACGACCTGGTCTGGTCGCGCATGGTGCACGAATACCTGATGGGCGAACGGCCGGGATCCAACGACCTCATGGCCTGGAACGCCGACGCGACGCGCATGCCCTATCGCATGCACTCCGAGTACCTGCACCAGCTGTTCCTCGGCAACGACCTTGCCTCCAACCGCTACCGGGTCGACGGCCACCGCGTGATGCTGCAGCGCCTGCGCCTGCCCGTCTTCGTCGTCGGCACGGAGACCGACCACGTGGCGCCGTGGCGGTCGGTGTACAAGCTGCACGACCTCACCGACGCGCCGGTCACCTTCGTGTTGTGCAACGGCGGCCACAACGCGGGCATCGTCAACGAGCCCGGCCACCCGCATCGCCATTTCCGCATGGCCACGCGCACCGGGGGCGTGGCGCGACTGAGTGCCGACGAGTGGTTCGAGGCGACGTCCGCCCAGCCCGGCTCGTGGTGGACGGCGTGGGAGCGCTGGCTCGTCGAGAGCGGGAGCCACCAGCGCGTGCCGCCGCCGGCCATGGGTGCGGCGGGCTATCCGCCGATCGACGATGCGCCGGGCCGCTACGTGATGGAGCGCTGAGGTGCGCACGCGGCGCGGACCGCATCGCCAGGGAGAGGGCATGAATCGTCGGACATCGTCCTGCCTCGGGATCGTCGCCATCGCGGCCTCCCTGGCGGCCTGCGCGGGACATCGCGAGGTCTCGCTCGCCGCGTCGCCGGCCGCGGGCTCGCCCTACGTCGGCTGGCGCGTCTACAACGCCCGCTGCGCGGCCTGCCACGGCACCGACGCGACCGGGCCGGCGCCCGTGCAGGGCATGCTCGAGCGCGTCCGCGAGATGGGCGCCGCGCGCTTCGCCAACCTCGTGCTGCAGCGCTACGACTGGCCCGCGGCCGGCGACGCGCGGGGCGATGCCGACCTCCGCGCGGCGCTGGTCGAGGACATCCTCCAGCACAAGGAGGCCGCCTTCGAGATGCCCGCGTGGCGGGACGACCCGCCGGTCAGCGCGCACATCCTCGACCTGTATGCCTACCTCGCGGCGCGCGCGGACGGCGCGGTCGGCACCGGCCGCCCCGCGCGCTGACGCCCGCCACCCGTCACCCGTCACCCGTCACCCGTCACCCGTCACCCGTTGTTTCGATGTGTTGCCCGGCATTGACGCGCCGTTTTCGGCGCGCGCCTACCTTGCAGTCAGACGATCCTTCGTCGCCGCCAGGAGCGCGCCATGGACATGCCAAGCACGAAATGCCAAGTCGCCGCGGAATTCGAGCTTCGATTCCGCTCGTTGTTCGACGAGGGCCGCGGGTACAGCTTCCCCTGCGACCGCGCCGGCAAGGTCGATCTCGACGCCCTGAGCGACCGGGCGCGGAACAACTACTTCTTCGCCCACAGCGTCATCGGGCGCGACGTCGCGTTTCCGGACGTGCTGCCGTGCGCGGTGCATTGACCCAGGAGCCGTCATGACCCGGATCCCATCGCTCACCGACGCGCAGCGCGAGCGCATCGACGCCTGGTGGCGGGCGGCCAACTACCTGTCGGCGGGGCAGATCTACCTCTTCGACAACCCGCTGCTCGAGCGCGCGCTCGTGGCCCAGGACATCAAGCGCATGCACCTGGGCCACTGGGGGACGACGCCGGGCCAGAACTTCGTCTACGCGCACCTGAACCGGCTGATCGCCGAGCACGACCTCGACATGATCTACGTCAGCGGCCCGGGCCACGGCGGCCCGGCGGTCGTCGCGAACACGTGGCTCGAGGGGAGCTACAGCGAGACGTACCCCGACGTGTCGCAGGACAAGGCCGGCATGCGACGGCTGTTCCGGCAGTTCTCGTTTCCCGGCGGCATCCCCAGCCACGCGTCGCCCGAGACGCCCGGCTCGATCCACGAAGGCGGCGAGCTCGGCTATTCGCTCGCGCACGCGTTCGGCGCCGCCTTCGACAATCCGCGCCTGGTCGTCGCCTGCGTGGTCGGCGACGGCGAGGCCGAGACCGGGCCGCTCGCCGCGGCCTGGCAGTCCACGCGCTTCCTGGATGCGGCGCACGACGGCGCGGTGCTGCCGATCCTGCACCTGAACGGCTTCAAGACCGCCAATCCGACGCTGCTCGCCCGGATCCCGCGCGAGGAGCTGGTGGCGCTGCTGAACGGCGGCGGCTGGGAGCCGCACTTCGTCGAGGGACACGAGCCCGCGCCGATGCACGAGGCGATGGCCGCGGCGCTCGACGCTTGCATCGTCCGGATCCGGGCCATCCAGGAGGCCGCGCGCGACGGCCAGCCGGCGCAAGGCCATCGGTGGCCGATGGTCGTGCTGGTTTCGCCCAAGGGCTGGACGGGCCCGCGAAGCGTCGACGGGCAAGCGGTCGAGGGCAGCTTCCGGGCGCACCAGGTGCCGATCGCCGATCCCGCCGGCAATCCCGAGCACCTGCGCCTGCTCGAGGACTGGCTGCGCAGCTATCGCCCGCAGGAGCTGTTCCATCCCGACGGCCGCCTGCGCGACGAGATCGCGGCGCTCGCGCCGAAGGGCGAGCGGCGCATGGGTGCCAACCCGCACGCCAACGGCGGCACGCTCCTGCGCCCGCTGCGGCTGCCCGACTTCCGCGACCATGCGGTCGACGTGTCGCGGCGCGGCATGCGCGCGCCGGGCGACACGCGCGCGCTGGGGCCCTTCCTGCGGGACGTCTGCGTCCTGAACGAGCCGGCCCGCAACTTCCGGATCTTCGGGCCGGACGAGACGATCTCGAACGGCCTGGGCGCAGTGCTCGAGAAGACCGCGCGTCAATGGGCGCTGCCGATCCGCGACGGCGACGAGCACCTGGCGCCCGGCGGCCGGGTGATGGAGGTGCTCTCGGAGCACCTGTGCCAGGGCTGGCTCGAGGGCTACGTGCTGACGGGACGGCACGGGCTGTTCAATTGCTACGAGGCGTTCGTGCCGATCGTCGACTCGATGTTCAACCAGCACGCCAAGTGGCTCGAGGTGACCGCGCGGCTGCCTTGGCGGCGTCCCGTCGCGTCGCTCAATATCCTGCTGTCGTCGCATGTCTGGCGCCAGGACCACAACGGCTTCACGCACCAGGATCCCGGCTTCATCGACCACGTCATGAACAAGAAGCCCGAGGTCGTGCGCGTGTACCTGCCGCCGGACGCGAATTGCCTGCTGTCGGTCGCCGACCATTGCCTGCGCAGCCGCCACTACGTCAACGTGATCGTCGCCGGCAAGCATCCGTCGCCCCAATGGCTGACGATGGACGAGGCCGCCGCGCACTGCGCCCAGGGCATCGGCATCTGGGAGTGGGCCGGCAACGAGGCGGAGGGCTGCGGCCCCGACGTCGTCTTCGCGTGCTGCGGGGACGTGCCGACCCTGGAGACGCTCGCCGCGGTGCAACTGCTGCGCGAGCACCTGCCCGAGGTGCGCGTGCGCGTCGTCAACGTCGTGGACCTGTGCCGCCTGATGCCGCGCGCGGACCATCCGCACGGCCTCGAGGATCGGCAGTTCGACGAGCTGTTCACGACCGACAGGCCGGTCGTCTTCGCGTTCCACGCCTATCCCTGGCTCGTCCACCGGTTGACGTACCGGCGGGCCAACCACGCCAACATCCACGTCCGCGGCTACCGGGAGGAAGGGACGATCACGACGGCGTTCGACATGACCGTCCTGAACGGGATCGACCGCTACCACCTGGCCATCGAGGCGATCGACCGCCTGCCTTCGCCCGGCGAACGCAAGCTCGCGGTGACGCGTCGCTTCCGGGCCAGGCTCGCGCAGCACCGGCGATGGATCGAGTCGCATGGTGAGGACCTGCCCGAGGTGCGCGATTGGACGTGGCACGCCGGCCCTGGCGCCGCGCGCGAGCCTGCCCCCCACGATTGATGCCTCCATGTTGGCCGCAGGGGGATGGCCCAAGCGCCCGTCAGGCCTAGACTGCGAGCGCCGAGGCGGCCGTGCGCGGTCCCGGCGCTTCCGCAACCCTCCGGAGGCCGGTCATGGACGACCCCAGCCGCTGGCTCGCCGCCGTCGTCGAATATTCGGACGACGCCATCATCACCAAGACGCTCCAGGGCGTCATCACGAGCTGGAATCCCGCGGCCGAGCGGCTGTTCGGCTATGCGGCGGCGGAAGCCGTCGGCCGGCCCGTCGCGATGCTGGTGCCGGCCGACCGGGCGGACGAGGAGCCGCGGATCCTCGCGCGGATCGCCAATGGCGAGCGCGTCGACCACTTCGAGACCGAACGCGTCCGCAAGGACGGCTCCATCGTCGCGGTCTCCGTGACGATCTCGCCCGTGCGCGACGCCGGCGGGACCATCGTCGGCGCCTCCAAGATCGCGCGCGACATCGGCGAGCGCCGCAAGGCCGATGCGCGGGTGCAGGCGCAGCTCGCGCGCCTGTTCACGCTCGACCAGATCACGCGCGCCATCGGCGAGCACCAGGACCAGCGCAGCATCTACCAGGTCGCGCTCCGCGCGGTCGAGGAGCGCCTTCCGCTCGACTTCGCCTGCATCTGCCGCGTCGACGAGGAAGGCCGCCAGCTGGTGATCGCGCAGGTCGGCCTGCGCAGCGGCCGCGTCGGCGCGGAGCTGGCCCTGTCGGAGCGCGCCATCCTGCCGCTGGAGGCCGAGGCCTGGGAGCGCTGGACGGACGGCAGCCTGGTCTACGTGCGCGACCTGCACGGGCTCGAGGCCTCGCCGGTCCGCCGCCTCGCGCGGGGTGGCTTCGGCTCGTTGGTGGTCGCGCCCTTGAAGGTCGAGGGCCGTGTCGCGTCCCTGATGATCGCGGCCCGGCGCGAGGCCGACGCCTTCTCGAGCACCGACTGCGAATTCCTGCTGCAGCTCGCGACGCACGTCGCCCTGGCGGCCTGGCATGCGCAGCTGCACGAATCGCTGCAGCGGGCGTGCGAGGACCTGAAGGCCGGGCGGGAGGCCGCCGTGCGCCAGCAACGGCTGCAGGCGCTCGGCGAGATGGCGGGCGGCATCGTCCACGACATCGGCAACCTCGTCCTGCCGGCCGCGTTCTTCGCCCAGGAGCTGATGGAGCGCGAGACGGCCCTCTCGCCGGACGGCTCCAGGGGCCTGGAGCTCATCAAGCGCTGCCTGGACGACGTGACCGCGATCGTGGAGCGCCTGCGTGAGTTCCATCGCGCCCGGGACGTCGCGCCGCGCGTGGAGGCCATCGACTGCAACGAGGTCGTCCGGCAGGTCGCGGCGCTGGTCCGCCCGCGATGCGCCGAGCGGCGCGCGCAAGGGGTCGAGGTCGACGTGGCGGTGCCGGCATGCGGGCCGGCCGCCCCGATCGTCGGCTCTCCGTCCGAGATCCGCGAGGCGCTGGTCAACCTCGTGTTGAACGCGCTCGACGCCATGCCCGGCGGCGGCACGGCCACGATCATGACCCGCAACCGCGCCGCCGACGCGGTCGCCGGGCGCCCGGCAGCCGTCGAGGTCGTCGTCCAGGACACGGGTGTCGGCATGGACGAGGAGACGCGGCGCCGCTGCATGGATCCGTTCTTCACGACGAAGGGCGAAGCCGGCACCGGGATGGGCCTGGCCATGGTCTACGGCGCGGTGCAGCGGCATGGTGCCGACATCACGATCGACAGCGCGCCCGGCCGGGGAACGACGGTGACGATCGCCTTCGCGTGCGCCGGTCCGGCGCCGGGCGAGGCGGCGACGCGATCGGACGCGCGGGGGGCGCAGGCCGACGACGGCCCGGTCGCGCCGGTCTCGCGCGCGATGCGGCTGCTGCTGGTCGACGACGATCCGCTCGTGCTCGAGACGCTCCAGCTCATGCTGCAGGCCGGCGGGCATGCGATCACCGCCGTCGTCGGGGGACGCGCAGGCATCGAGGCCTTCCGCGACGCCCTGGGCCGCGGGACGCCGTTCGATGTCGTCGTCACCGACCTCGGCATGCCCGAGGTCGACGGCTGGGCCGTCGCGCGCGCCGTCAAGCGGCTGGCGTCGGCCACGCCCGTCGTGCTGTTGACCGGGTGGGGCGAGGGACTGCAGCGCAACGCGAGCGCCGGTCGCCACGTCGACGCCGTGCTTGGCAAGCCGCCGCGAAGGGGCGACCTCGACGAGGCGCTCGCGCACGTGGCGCGGCCGCGCGAATCGGTGTCCTGAGCGGCGCGGCGGCGTGCGGGGCAAGCGCGGGAACTGCGCTGCGTCAATCGCGCGCGCGAACGGTGGCGAAGAATGGCCGGCATCCCGCCCCGGAGGCCCCATGAGCTACAAGACCGTCCTGCTCCACGTCGCGGACGACGCGCACCTGGAGGCGCACGCCGACTACGCCACGCGCCTCGCCCGCCTGTTCGACAGCCGCCTGCTCGGACTCACCTGCCACCGGCCCAGCCCCTGGCCGCAGGACGGCGCGGTGGCCTTCCTCGGCGGCGATCCGCTGACGGTCGAGCTCCGCGCCGCCGAAGAGGCGGCCGTGGCGCGCGAGGCGACCTTTCTCCGCCGATGCCGGCTGGCCGAGGTGACGTCGTTCGAGGCCATCCGCGAGGACGCGGCGTCCGCCACGGCGATCTGCGAGCGCGCGCTCGGCGCCGACCTCGTGCTGCTGGAACAGCCCGAGCCGGCGACCAAGGCCTACGCGGAGCGCCGGGCCGTCGTCGACGCGGTGCTCGCCGACAGCCCCCGGCCCGTGCTCATGCTGCCCTACG
>DASVLN010000663.1:0-4898 GCA_036384855.1 Burkholderiaceae bacterium
CGCCGCTGGGCGGCGAGTCCCGGCTGGCCGTCAGCCGGCGCCTGTTCGGGACGCTGCACGAGCTCGGCCGCTCCGAGGGCGAGCGCTGGATCGCGCGCCACCTGCGCGACGTCGGCCGGCGCGACAGCGTCGACCTGCAGGCGGTCTTCGCGTGACGGAGGCCGGCGGCAACCGTCCCTGCTGTGATATATTCGAATCCTTCCTCGCGATTCGTTGCCGCGGAGCACGCCTCCCGCCATCGCGCCGAGATCACGAGTCGATCTCCTTCCCTTGCCAGACGCTCGATCGCCGACGCGGTCGTCCTGTTCTGGTCGCCGTCGACCGCAGCGAACGACCCTGCATCGACCGCCGGACAGCGATCCACCCGCCGCCTGCGCGCCCGCGCAGCCCACCAGCGTCCACCGATGCCTGCGCCCGCCCGACAGTGGCGTGCGCGCGCCGACAAGGAAATCCCATTCAAGAAGCCACCCGACAGATCGGGAAGTACCTCGTTTCTTCCTCCACCCGCCCCGCCGACGGCGGCCGCTACGCCGCCGCCCTGTCCATCCGCAGCGGGCGCGGCAGCATGACCCACGACCGCGTGATGCGGTTCGAGCCCACCTTCCGCTCGCGCGGCCAGGCCCTGCGCTTCGCGTGGATCCAGGCGCGCGCCTGGCTCGACGCGCAGGCGCCCACGCCCGCGCCCATCCCGGGAGGGCAGTGACCATGTCCCGCGAAGAACTGATCGAGATGCGCGGCGTCGTCGACGAAATGCTGCCCGACTCGCGCTTCCGCGTGACGCTCGAGAACGGCCACGCGCTCATCGCCTACACGGGCGGCAAGCTGCGCAAGAACCGCATCCGCATCCTCGCCGGCGACCAGGTGTCGCTCGAGCTCTCGCCCTACGACCTGACGAAGGGGCGGATCACCTTCCGCCACCTGGATCGCCAGGGCCCCCGGCCCGGCACGCGTCCGGGTCGCCGGTGAACCGCGGCCTTCACCGGCCGCGACGCGCCCGGCCTCCGCGTTCCCGAGGCCCCCGATCCGCGCCGGCGGCTACCGGCGCATCCCACCCGAATTCGCATAGAAAGGATTCATCATGACCATCCAGACCGGAACCGTGAAATGGTTCAACGAGGCCAAGGGCTTCGGCTTCATCGCGCCTGACGACGGCGGCAAGGACCTGTTCGCCCACTTCAAGGAAATCCAGGGCACGGGCTTCAAGGTGCTCGCGGAGAATCAGCGCGTCGAGTTCGAAGCCGGCCAGGGCCAGAAGGGCCCGCAGGCCATGCGCATTCGCGCGCTCTGATAATCCGGCGTCCGGCGAGGCGTCGCCGGACCGTCCTGGAACCACACGCACCGGAGGATCCCGCATGCCCCCCAAACCCAACTACGCGTTCGAGAAGCGCCAGCGCGAGCTCGAGGCGAAGCGCAAGAAGGAGGAAAAGGCGGCACGCAAGTCCCGCCCGGCCTCCGAGGCCGGTGGCGAGGGCACGGCGCCGGCGGATTCCGGCGACGCGTCGCCGCCCGGATCGCCCGGCACGCCGGGCTGACGCCGGGCCCATCCCGGCCACGCCGACCGACGCGTCGGCCGCCGGGGCGTTCAGCGCCGCAGCGCCGCGAAGGCGTTGAGCGCCTCGCTCAGCACGTTGCCCGCTGCCGGAGAGCCATCGGGCGTCGCGGCGTCGACTGCGTGCGGCAGCAGCCCTGCGAGCTGGTTGGCGACGTCCGCCGCGGACAGCCCGAGCTTGCTCGCGACCGCCTGGATGCGCGGCTCGCCCAGTACCGCCTGCACCTGCTCGGGCGTGATGGCCAGGTTCGCGCCGGTGCCGATCCATGACTGCACGAGGTGGCCGAGGCCCTGCTGCTCGAACTGCTGCACGAGCCCCTGCAGGCCCGGCGCGCCGTTCCCCGGCGGGCTCGAGAGCATGGAGGTGACGACCTCCAGCAGGCCCGGATGCACCTGTCCCGCGCCCGGCGCCGCGCCCGCGAGCGCGCCCGAGACCTGTCCGACGATCGAATCCAGCAAGCCCATGATCCTGCTCCTGCAACGACGGGGGCGCGCGTGCGCCGATGTGCCGCAATGTAGCGCTGCGCCGGCGCCGTGACCATGTTCCTTCGGCTGGCCAGGGCCGCCGCGGCGACCGCCGCCGGGCGGCTGCGCGACCATGGCCCGCTGCCGCGTTGCGCGGGCGCCGCACGGTCGCGCAACGCGGTGTCGGGAGCCTTGAACAGGGTGCGCGAGGCATGGCTTTTCCCGCGGAACTTCACCTGATCCGGGGTTCCAATGGAGGCCGGTATCGCCCGATACCGAGGATCGCCTTTGCCGCGCTCCGCCGACGTCTCCACGAGTCCCTGCCATGACCGCCTTGATGAAGCTTCTCCGCCGCGCCCGCGCCAATCCGCGCGTGCCCCTCGTCGTCCTCGCGCTGCTGCTGGTGGTCGCGGGCATCGTGCTGCTCGGCAGCGCGGCTTCGCGCGAGGCGCAGGCGCGCAAGAGCCCCGACGCGCGCGCCTTCGAACGCGCGCCCGAGGCGTGGCTGGACCACCAGCGCAGCGTCTCCGACTTCGTGCAGGCGGCGGACGGCCGGCGCCTGGCCGCGGTGGCGCTCGCCAATGCGCATCCGGGCCTCGTGCTGTACACCCTCAAGGACGGCAGCAAGGCCAGCGTGCTCGTGCCGGGCTGCACCGTGATCGGCTGCGCCGGCACCGCGCTCGACCACCTCGCCGAACGCGCCGCCGCCGGTGGCTTCGCGCTGGTGGGCGTCGACGTCGACCCGCGCACGCCCAGCCAGCACGTGCTGGACGCGCTCGCGACCCTGGTCTCGCCGGCGATCCTGATCGTCACGCTCGTCGGCGGCTTCTTCATGCTCGCCCGCCTGCAGACCGGCGCCGGCGGCGCGGTGGCACGCCTGTCCGAGCGACCGAAGACGCAGTTCGCCGACGCCATCGGCAATGACGAGGCCAAGGCCGCGCTGCAGCGCGTGAAGGCGTTCCTCCACGACCCGTCGGCCTACGCGAAGCTCGGCGCCGCGGCGCCGCGCGGCGTGCTGCTGGTCGGCCCCCCGGGTACCGGCAAGACGCTGCTCGCCAAGGCGCTGGCCGGCGAGAGCCAGGCCAACTTCATCGCCGTCGACGGCTCGTACTTCACCGCGACCTACTACGGCGCGGGCGTCGCCAAGGTCAAGGCCTTGTTCAAGCAGGCGCGCAAGAGCGCCCCGTGCGTCCTGTTCATCGACGAGGTCGACGGCATCGGCAAGCGCTCGCGCAACGCGGAGCACGGCGGCGAGAACGAGATGAACCGCATCATCAACCGGGTGCTGGTCGAGATGGACGGCTTCGAGCCGATGGACAACGTCGTCGTCGTCGCGGCGACCAACCACGAGAACAACATCGACGAGGCGATGCGCCGTCCCGGCCGCTTCGACATGCTGGTGCGCCTGGCCAAGCCCACGCTGCCCGAGCGCGCGAAGCTGTTCGACCTGTACCTCGGCAAGGTGGTGCACGACGGCTCGGCCGACACGGCCTCGCTCGCGCGCATGACGCCGGGCGTCTCGCCGGCAGAAATCGCCAACATCGTCAACAAGGCCGCCTCCAGCGCGGCGGAGCGGGGCGCCGAGAAGGTCTCGGCCGACCACGTGCTGCGCGCGATCGAGACCCACCTGCTGGGCGGCGAGGTCTCGCCGGTGAAGGACCTGCTCACCGAGGCCACGCGCGTGCGCCTCGCGTACCACGAGGCCGGCCATGCGCTGGTCGGCCACTGGACCGGCGCCGGCCTCGTCGAGCGCGTGACCATCGAGCCGCGCGGCCCCGCGCTGGGCGTGACCTACATGACGCGCGACACCGAGGATCCGCTGTATCGCCAGGGCGAGCTCGTGAGCCGCCTCGCGATGATGCTGGGTGGACGCGAAGCCGAGCTGCTGGTGCAGGGCAACGTCTCCAGCGGCGCCTCGGACGACCTGAAGCGCGCCTCCGAGCTCGCGATCGAGATGGTGGGCTCGCTCGGCTTCTCGGAGACCTTCGGCCTGCTGAGCGTGGGCGGCATCCCCGACAAGCTGCTCGGCCCCGACGTCCAGGCGGCGCTGCTGAAGGAAGCGCGCACGCTGCTCGAGGACGCGCAGGGCACCTGCCGCCGCATCCTCAACGCGCAGCGCGCCCGCCTCGACGCGATGGCGCATGCGCTGCTGAACTGCGAGGTGCTCGCCGGCGAGGCGCTGAAGACGATGCTGGGCGACGTCCATGCCGTGGAGGACGCGGTGGTCGTCGCGCCGAAGCCCGCCCCGGCCCTGCCGGCACCGGCGGCGGAGCTCGAGACGGCCTGACGCCGCCAGGCCTCTTGCGAACGCGCCGCCACGCCGGCGCGTTCGCGCTTCTAGAATCCGGCACTTCTTGCAGCGAGGTGCACGGTCTTGGGAATGCAGCGGATCCGGCGGGTGCTCGCGGCGTGCGTGCCGTTCGCGGCCATCGTGGCGGTGTTCGCCGCGGCCGTGGCCTGGCACCTGGGCGAGCCGCAGCGGCAGGTTGATCGCTTCCACCGGCTCCTCGCCGACGACGCCCCGCTCGCGCGCGACTACGGCGACGATGCGCGCGTCGTGCTCACGCGCCGCGGCTGCGCGCGCCAGTGCAGTGCCTACACCGTGAGCATCACCGGCGCCGGCGTCGTCGAGTTCGCCGGCCGTGCCGACGTCTGCGCGACCGCGCCGACGACCGACCAGGTGCCGCGCGGGACGGCGCAGCGGCTGGTCGACGCGATGGTGCGCGCCGGCTTCGACGATCTGCCGACGAATGGAGCGATGGCGCGCCGCGGGCCGGGCGAGCAGGGCTCCGTCGTCATCCTCGAGGTGGGCGGCCGCCGCCACGCCGTCGACGACCGCCAGCTGCCGGAGCGCCCGCTGCTCGCCGCGATCGAGCAGCAGGTC
>DASVLN010000664.1:0-6798 GCA_036384855.1 Burkholderiaceae bacterium
CGCGGCCAGGCGCGCCATCGCCTCGGCGGGCAGGCGCGCGAGGACGGCGTCGGCGGAGAAGTCGTCGATCGCGTCGAGCCCGATGCGCACGGGCGCGCCGGCGGCGTCCTGCAGGCCGGCGATCGCCGCGACGGGGGCGAACTTCGCGAACACGGCGTCGAGGTTGTCGATGTCGACGCGCACGCCGCGCCGCTGCGCCAGCGCGGGGCGCTCCATCGCGGGACGGCCCGAGAAGTCGCCCAGCACGACGATGCGGAATGGCGCGTCGTCGCCGTCCTCGCCGCCATTGCGCGCGCGGCGCGGGGACGGCACGTGGCCGATGTTCAGCTCGATGGAGGACGGCATCGCGGGCGCTCTTTCATGGCAGGCCGCCGCGGTCGCGGGCGGCGGTGGGTGGAGGTCGCAGCGGGGACTTCGACACGTCGGGGGGTTCCGGGCGCCGGCCCGCGCTACGGGCCCACCACCTGCGCGACGAGCTGGCCGTCGGCGAGCGACCAGGCGTGCGCGCGCACGGGCTCCTCGTCCTCGGCGATGAAGAAGCCGACGGGGCCGAAGAACTCCGCCAGCTGCCTGGGCGTGCAGGTGGGCAGGAAGCTGCGCAGCACGCGCGGATCGTAGTAGCGGAAGTACATCGGGTCGAGGTTCGGCCCGTAGACCATCACCTGCGCGCGCAGGTGGCGCCACAGCGCGGCCAGCGGCGTCTCGCTGGTGAGGAAGACGCCGCGGTTCTGGCCCCAGCCCTCGGCGAGCAGGCGGCGCGTGAACGCCGAGCTGTACTCCAGCTCCACGAGGTAGGGCGCGACGACGGCCATGTCGGGCTCGAGCTCGCCCATGAACAGGCACCGCCACGGCGGCGCGCCGGCGGCGTGCAGCTCGCCGACCAGCAGCTCGTTCTGGGCGCCGTCGAGGATCGCGTAGGCCGGGTGGTCGCCGGCCTCCTGCCAGAGTCGGGTCTGGATGGCGGGCGGCATCGGGAGGGAGGAAGCGGACATTGGGGACGGGACGTCAGGGGATCTGGTGGGTCGCCTGGCCTTCGAACTCGACGGAGATCATGCCCCCGGAGACGCAGGTCAGCATCGAACTCTTGTTCAATGCCGGCTGATTGTCCAGTATGACCGTCGGCGATCCCGGTACCCACGGAGCCGGCGTGTTGGGCAGGCAGGGGCCGGGGGTGAGCACGCCCAGGGCGGCCGCGGTCGCGGCGGCGGTGGCCGGGTTGAGGATGGACTGGCAGACCCCGAACGGCATGATGTTGACGAGCGGGATGTGGTCGTTGATGTTGGCCGCCGGCTGGTTGGACGTGAGCGTGCGGTGCAGGGGCAGCACCACCATCGAGCTCGGGGCGGCGCCCATCGTGCACTTCAGCACCGCACCGTTGCAGACGTGGTTGGGCATGGCAATTCTCCGGGTGAAGGCCCCGCGGGGCGCCTGGACGGCGCCGCCGCGGGGCCGATGGACGACGATCGCGAGACGCTGCGCGCGCGGGCCGTGTCGCTCAGCCTTCGCAGGCCGCGGCCGACACGAAGGGCGCGGCCGTCACGGCGGCAAGCTTGAAGCTGCTGGCCGTCGGCGAGAACGCGGTGGGCGCCGTCGGCGGCGTGGGCGCGGTCAGCGGCGTGCCGCCTTCGCTGGTCATCGCGAGCTTGGCGTCCTTGGGCGCGGTCGGACTGACCGGCGAGCCGGTCGCGGCGCCGCTCGCGCCGGAGTTCACCTTCACCAGCGGCGCGCCGGCGATCTCGATGCCCGAAGGCGACATCGCGATCGTGTTGCCGCCGCACTTGAGCGTCAGCTTCATGCCGGCCTCGATCACGACGGTCTGACCGGCCTTGATGTAGACCTCCGTGCCGACGTCCGCGCCGAGGTTCTTGCCGACCTTCACCTGCTGGTCGCCGGTCACGTTCATCGACCACGTGCCGCCGATCTTCTCGTTGCGGTCGCCCGTGGTCTGCGTGTGGTGGTCGGCGTCGTACTTGTCGAAGGTGTCGGCCTTGACGTAGTTGTGGCTCTCGTTGCCGATCCAGGTCTTGGAGTCGTTGAGGACGCGGCGGTCGTAGTCCTTCTGCGCCTGGATGTAGATCTGCTCCGAGCCGTCCTGGTCGTCGAAGCGCAGCTCGTTCCACTTGCCGGCGACGCTCGAGCCGTCGGAGGCCAGCGACAGCGTCTTCATGCCCGTGATGGACTTGTGCGCCGGCAGCTCGAACGGGGGCATGTTCTCGGCGTTGTAGACGCGGCCGACGACGACGGGGCGGTCCGGGTCGCCCTCCATGAACGCGACCAGCACCTCCTCGCCCTTGCGCGGCATGTTCTGCCAGCCATAGCCCTTGCCGGCCCAGGCCGAGGACACGCGCGCCCAGCACGACTGCTTGCCGTAGCGATCCCAGTAGAACTCGACCTTCACGCGCGCGATCTTCGCGCCCACCTTGACGTTGTTGGACGTATCCGTGACGTCGCCGCCGAAGTCGTCGACGACCAGCGCCGGCTGCGTGCCCGCGATCGTCGGCCGCGGCACGACGCGCGCCGGGCGGAACTGCGTGCCGGCGGGGATGGCCTCGAACTGGCACTCGAAGCTCGCGCCGCCGCCCGCGGAGCTCTGCGCGAGGTTGTTGGTCGCGACGAACGAGTGCGAGATGACCAGGTACTCCTGGTTCAGCGCGGCCACCGAGTGCTCCGCCACCGTCGTCTTGAAGCCGACCTGGATGCCGCGCTCCGTGCCGCTGCCGTGGACGACGGCGTAGCGGCAGGTCAGCTCCTCGTAGCGCGTCTTGGCGTAGGTCGTCGCCTGCGCCGTCGTGACCGCGTCGATCGGGAAGTCGAAGATCTCGAAGCCGGCGTTGTCGTGCGACTTCGGATTGTTGTCGACCGCCGCGATCTGCGTGTTCGGCGTCACGTAGTTGTAGTCGCCGGTGGCGAAGCTGCCGCTCTGCACCTCGGACAGCATGCGCAGGCCGTGCAGCGTCGCGTCGCCGCGATCCTCGCCCGAGAAGCTCACCTGGGCCTTGATGGGGTTGGGCTTGTGCTTGCCAGCCTCGTCGACCAGCACCATCGTGTGGGTGCCGTTGTCGTGGGTGAAGTAGTAGTAGATGCCGGCGTGCTCGGCGAGGCGGCTGATGAAGTTGAAGTCGGTCTCGCGGTACTGGACGATGTAGTCGCGCGTCTCGGTCGTGCCGATCTGCGGGTCGACGGTGTTGAGCGTGTTGGCGGCGAGCTGCTTCTTGATGACGTCGCCGATCGACGTGCCTGCGAAGATCTGCGAGTTCGACGAGCGCGTCTGGAACCACAGGCCCGGGTTGAGCGTCATCAGGTACAGGTAGCCGACGTTGCTCTTGTAGGCCGTCGTGCGCACGCTGCCCTGGACGGCGAAGCGCGTGACGTAGCCGTTGAAGTAGCGCTGCGACGTGCCGTCGTCCAGCTCCAGCGACACCGTGGCGTCGCTGCCCAGCAGTTGCTCCGCCGTGATGTCGGCGCGTTCGGACAGCAGCTCGAGCTGGTACTCGAACATGCGGCCCAGCTCCTCGCGCCCGCTGAAGCGTTGCACGAGGAAGGTGCCGCCGCCCAGCTTGGTCATGATGTCCAGCATGCGAGCCATGTCAGTTCTCCTTGTTGGCGGGCGCGCCGTCGGGGCGGCCCGGATGCTCGGGTCGTGAATCGTGTCGGAAGCGGGCGCGCGCGTTCATGACGCGGGCGCCTCGATCCGGAAGTCGTAGACGTCGTCGGCGGCCTTGAAGACCGCGCGCAGGGCCGGGCCGTCGTCCTGGACGAAGCGGCCGCGGTGCAGGCGCCAGGGCTGCAGGACGGCACTGTCGGGGAAGTCCGCGCCGTCGGGCGTGTGCAGGCTGGCCTCGAAGAAGCGGACGTCGCCGCCGGCCGCGCGCTGCAGCGACAGGCAGGAGCCGAACAGGCCCGGCAGCTCGTAGCGGCGCGCGTGCGGGCCGAACGCGTCCTGCACGAAGTGGACGTAGCGCCAGCGCTGCGACGTGCCGCTGGCCGTCGGCGCGACGCCGTCGACGCAGACGTCGCGCGCCGTCACGTACAGGCGCGCGTCGAGGCCCATGTCGGCGGGCAGCACGCGCGGGAAGACGACGGCGTGCGCCTGCCCGAACGCGCGGCCGTCGACCTCGAGCAAGCTGCCGGTCACCGCGACGCGATGGCGCCGGCCGTCGACCTCGCCGGCCCAGCGCCGCGTCATGCCGCCATGGCCGTCGACGAACGCCTCGTGGCCGAACGACCGCTTGTCCGCCGCCGTGAACAGCGCGTCGGGCAGGGTCGCGTAGAAGGCGTCGTAGCCCGCGAACTCGCGCTCGTCGCCGGCGCGCGCCGGGACCGCGGCGGCCAGCCCCAGTCCGGCGACCGCGAGCAGGCGCGCGAGCGCATGGCGGAGAGTGGAGCGAGGCGTCATCGGTAGGTCTTGTTGGCCGTCGCCCGGATGAAGTCGGGATCGTACTTCCAGAAGATCGTGTCGCCGTAGGCCGCGGTCGTCACCCAGACGTACTTGTACGTGCCGCGCACCTTCTTCGTGTCGTGCCCGTTCTTGTCCTTCCAGTACAGGGTCGTCTCGTCGGCGACCTCGTCGACCTTGAAGAGGTTGTGCGACGGATCGCCGTAGTGGAAGCTCTGCAGCCGCTTCGGATGGTTCGGGTTCGTGCCGAAGTCCTTGCCGTCCCACCAGAACGCGCCGTTGGACGGGTCGCGGCCGGTGTTCGCGAGCGCGTCGGTGGCGGCCTTCAGGGCGGTCGCCATGCCGGTGTCGGCCGCGATTTCGTCGGCGCTCGCGGCCATCAGCTTCTTGTAGCGCGCGTTCGGATTGGTCGCGGCATAGGCGTAGTGGGGATCGACGGTCAGGATCTGGTCGACCGTCTTCTGGTCGTAGGCGCGGCAGCGGTTGGCCACCGCCCAGGCGATCGCGGCGATCTCGTCGGCGTCGTCCTTGACGCCCGCCTCGCCGTAGGCCAGCGCGGCCAGGCGCCGCGTCTGGCGGTCGATCGTCGCGACCTTGCTGCCCACCGCCACCACCTTGCCGCCGGACTGCACCACCGCGCCCGGCGCGGGCACGGGGCGCTCGCTCGCGCGCGGGGCGTTGCGGTCGCTGTGGTCGTTGATGCCGGCCGTGCCGGGCGTGTCGCCGCCGGCGCTGGTCACGGTCGGATCGGCGTGGTCGCCACGCCCCATGAGCATGAGGTTGGCCTGCTGCGGCGCGCTCGCGGCTGAAGGCGGCCAGCCCGCGGGTCCGGCCATTCTCGTCGTCGCCATGGATGTCAACCGCCGGTAGTCGAGCCCGGCTCCATCGGGAGCCCGGCAGGATCGTCAACGACACAACTCCGGCATCCCGAGGCCGCGCCGGCGAGGCGCGGCAGGCCGAAGCGCCGGAGACCTGCTCCCCGACTGGCGTCCTGCGATCGATTCAGATTGCAACACAGCCCGCACCATCGGAGGCGGCGGACTTCCCTGATCCGCCGCGCACGCGACGGGCGGGCGACAGTCCCGCACTTTAGCGCAGAGCCGCCCTCGCGGCGCATCCGGGCCACCCCCCTGTTAGGGGATGCGAAGCGGGATTATTCGACGATCCGCCGGGCCGCGCGGTCAGCCGCCGGTCATGCGCCGCACGAGGCGCGCCGCCCAGCCCGCGGGCTGCGGCGCGCCCACCTGCACGAGCAGCGCGGAGACGTTGTCGCGCCCGCCGGCCTCGTTGGCGGCATCCACCAGCGCGGACGCCGTGTCGCCGAGCGGCCGCGGGACCGCCAGGTGCTCCGCGATCTTCGCGTCGTCGAGCATGTCGGTGAGGCCGTCCGAGCACAGCAGGAAGATGTCGCCGAGCTGCGCCTCGTGGTCGTGCACCTCGAGCTCGATCTCGTCCTCGATGCCCAGCGCGCGCGTCACGATGTTGCGGTACCGGGTATCGAGGATCGCGTCGACCGACAGCGCACCGATCGCGATCTGCTCGTCGACCCAGCAGTGGTCGCGCGTGAGCTGCTCGAGGCTGCCGGCGCGGAAGCGGTACGCGCGCGAGTCGCCGAGGTGGGCGACCGTCATGACGCCGTGCATCAGCACCGCGACCACGAGCGTCGAGCCCATGCCTTCGTAGTCCGGCTCGCGGCGGGCGGCGGCGATGATGCTCGTGTTCGCGCGGCTCGCGGCAAAGCGCATGTCCTCGTGCAGGCCGGTGCGCTCGGCGCTCACGGGCTCGGCGTGCAGGTGCGGCAGCGCGGAGGCGAGCTCGTCGAAGATCTCGTCGACGGCCATGCGGCTCGCGACCTCGCCGGCCGCATAGCCGCCCATGCCATCGGCGAGGATCGCGAGCGCGAGCCCGGCGTCGAAGCGCACGGCGTCCTCGTTGGCGCTGCGCACGCGTCCGGGGTCGGTGCGCGAGGCCATCTCGCAGGTCGGGGCCGAGGTGCTCAGGGTCGCCATGTCAACGTCGCCAGGTCGGTTCGAACGTGGCCCCTTGCTGGATCGCGCGCTCCTTGAAGAACACGGCGACCCGATAGTCGCGCGCGACGCCGGGGGCTCCGTCGGCGTAGAGCTCCATCAGTCGGCGCGAGGACAGCGCGTGGCCGCGCTGGCTCGCTTCGCGGTACAGGTCGACCGCCTGCGGCACCTGAAGCTGCACCTCCATCGCCTGCGCGCGCGCGTAGAGTTCGTCGACCGGCACGCGCGACTCGGCCATGCGCGCCATCGGCGTGTGCGCGGGGCCACTCACGACGGCGGCGGTCGAGCGCGTCGTCGGCGGCGAGGGCACGACGATCTCCGCGGGCCGCGTCGACGGGCCGGCCGACGCGAGCAGCATGCCGTCCGCCGGCCCCG
>DASVLN010000665.1:0-1586 GCA_036384855.1 Burkholderiaceae bacterium
CGCCGAGGTCTGCGCGGGCGCGCACGCCGCCGCGGCCAGCGCGAGCGCCAGCGCGATGGTCGCGGGCCGGCGCGGGATGAGGTTCACGGATGCCATGGGGTCGAAGCTCCTTGCGGGGCCGCGTGCGTCGCGTCGGGCGCAGCGGCGGTTCCTGCAAGTAGACCGTGGGAAGGCGGCGCGCGAAGGTCGGAGGACGCGGGCAATCGCGGCGCATTTCGGCGCGCCCGGCGCGGTGCCGCGCGTCAACGCTCGCGGAACGCTTCCTTCGACTTGATCATCGGCCGCAGCAGGAAGTTGAGCACCGAGCGCTCGCCGATGCGCACCTCCGCGCTGCCGGTCATGCCGGGCAGCACCGGCAGCGGCTTGCCCTTCTCGTGCAGGGTGTTGCTCTGCACGTGCAGCATGACGCGGTAGTAGGTCGAGTCGCCGCCGGGCTTCTCGGCGTCGCCGATCGCATCGGGGCTGATCTCGTCGATCACGCCCTCGAGGCCGCCGTAGATCGTGTAGTCGTAGGACAGCAGCTTGATCTTGGCGGTCTGGCCGACCTGCAGGAAGCCGATCTCGCTGGGCTTGACGTGTGCCTCGACCAGCGTGCGGTCGCCGATGGGCACGATCTCCATGATCGGCGCTCCCGGCCCGACGATACCGCCCAAGGTATTGTTGCGGATGTTCTTCACGAGCCCGTGCACCGGCGACTTCAGGGTCGTGCGGCGCAGGACGTCCTGGCGGCCGGCCATCTGCTCGTCCAGCGTCGCGAGCTCGGTCTGCGACCTGGCCAGATCGCTCGCGGCGTCCTGGCGGAAGCGGTTGACGCGGTCCTCGCTCTGCAGGCTCATCTCGTTGATCTGGCGCCGCAGGTGCAGCACCTCGACCTCCGACAGCAGGCCCTTGGCCGACATCTGCTCGGAGACCGAGAGCTCGCGCCGCATCATCGCGATGTCGCGCGCGTTGGAAGCCACCGCCTCGTCCAGCGCGTGCTTGCGCGCGGCGTAGGAGTCGCCCTCGTCCCTGGCGGCCTGGGAGCCCGCGATCTCGCGCGGGAAGGTGAGCGCGCGGCCGTAGGCCTCGGCGGTGAGGCGTGCGACGGCGGCGCGCAGCGCGGTGCGCTTGGCCTCGCTCTCGCGCTGCTGCGCCTCGACGCGCGTCGGGTCGAGCTCGGCGAGCGGCTGGCCCGCCGCGACCTGCTCGCCCTCGTGCACGTGGAGCTCGCTCAGGATGCCGCCCTCCAGGCTGGCGATGACCTGCTCGCGGCCGACGGGCACGACGCGGCAGTCGGCCTTGGTGACCTCGTCGACGCGCGCGAACGACGCCCAGGTGAGCGCGGCGACGAGCGCCGCGGCGATCAAATACAGGACCCAGGCGACCGGCGGCGTGCCCTCGACGACCTGAGCCGCGCGCACGCCCGACATGAAGGCGTCGTCGCCGCGGCGCGGGCGCGCGGCGCGGCCCTTGGACGCGGCGGGGGACGACGGGGACGTGCGCAGGCGCAGCATGGACTCGCGGGCTTGCCGGGATCGATCAGGCGGCCATCGCCGCCGCCTGGGCCTGCGGCATGCCGGGTTGCGCGACGGACGGCGTGCCCTGCG
>DASVLN010000666.1:0-4296 GCA_036384855.1 Burkholderiaceae bacterium
CCATGCCGCGCAGGCCACGAGCACCACGGCCGCGAGCGTCGCGCGCAGGCACGCGGGCGCGCCGGCGCGGCGGACGGCGACGACGACGGCGCCGCTCATTGCGTGTTGCACGTGCCCGTGGCCGGATCGGCGGGCGTGAACATGGCGTTCGCCGCGGCGCTGAACTCGTCCTGCCCGCTGGGCATCGGATGGCTGATCCAGTACGAGATCAGCTGCGCGTGCGGGTCGTCCTGGCTCGCGAAGATGCGGCCGCCGCCGTGCAGCACGTTCAGCAGCAGCGGCTTGTCGAACAGGCGGCTCTGGATCGGGCTGCCCGGGATCGTCACTCCCTGCGCCGAGTAGAAGTTCTTGTACATGTCGGTCGTCCGGATCACGTCGGGCGTGTTGGCGGGGTCGGTGAGGTCGACCGGCTGCGCCGAGACGATGATCCGCAGC
The DNA here is from genome assembly GCA_036384855.1 of Burkholderiaceae bacterium. GTDB lineage: Bacteria > Pseudomonadota > Gammaproteobacteria > Burkholderiales > Burkholderiaceae_C > Scleromatobacter. Next base: position 436 of record DASVLN010000666.1, read on the forward strand.
GCGCCGCCGGTGCCGGTGTCGCTGGCGTGGCAGCCCGATCCGGCGCAGGTGTTCGTCGACGACTGGCCATTCTGGACGATGGGCAGGGGCTCCAGGAAGATCGGCGCGATGCACTTCTGGAAATAGGCGAACGACAGCTTGTCGCCGCCCGCGCCCGCGGGATTCGAGACGTTGGGCGGGTTGCTGAGCGGGTCGCCCCCGCCGCCGCAGCCCGCGAGCAGCGCCGTCCCGGCCAGGGCCGCCGCCAGCCGGCGGACGGTTCGGCGATCCAGGGCGCTGCAGTGATCGGTCAGCTTCAAGTCCGGTTCCTCGGTCGTCGGGGCGTCAGGGCGTCGTGCAGCCGCTGGAGATCCAGGTGGCGATCGTCGCGTAGTTCGCGCTGGTGGACGGCAGCACCGCGGTCGTCTGCGAGGTCGCGCCGTCCGGGTGCGGGATCGTCGACGGCTTGGCCAGCAGGTAGTCCAGCGGCGGATGGCAGGTATCCGAGATCATCGTCAGGGTCACGCCGAAGTCGCCATCGGGATCGCCGGTGAGGACGAAGCGATTGTCCGTGAACGAGGTCTTGCCGGTGGGCGTGTTTGTACTGCCGACGGCGGCGTGGCAGCCCGCGCACGTGGTGTTGATGATGGGATAGACCGTCGCGGTGAACGTGTCCTCGCTGAGCGTGGGCACCATGCGAACGCCGCCGGCCGGATCGAACGGGTCGTTGAAGTACTTGCCGCCGGTGTCGATCCATTCGGCGAGCAGGCGCATCTCCGCCTTGTTCATCATCTTCGAGTGGTCGGGAGCGCTCGCCGGCGGGTTCGGATGCGCGGTCTTCGCGTCGGCATCCGACATCAGGGACTGCCCCGACAGGATCTCGATCAGCCGGCTCTTGCGCGCGAGGCCGGTCGCCTCGCCCTCGCTGGCGGCGGTGTTCACGAGCGCCGCCTGCCGCGACAGCATCGGCACGCCGTCGTCGAAGAAGATCACCGGACGGCCCGAGGCGTCGAGCTCGGGGTCGCCGATCATCAGGCGGTCATAGGAGATCACGCGCCCGTCGCCGCCGGTCGTGTGGCTCAGGTCGAGGTGGTCCGAGACGTTGTGGCAGTTGGTGCAGGTGTTGGCGCCGCGGTTGCGGTCCCACAGCGGCTGGATGTGCGTCGGGTAGTTGATGATGCCGTTGACCGGCGCCGGCGTGGCGAGGTCGTCGGCCGGGTTCGGATTGCCGGTGTACAGCAGCGAGATCGACGGGCGCGCCGTGACGCCGGCCTTGGTCGTGTCGGCCCAGACGTCGGTGTAGACCGGATCGGGCTTGAGGGTGAGCGCGCTCGGGTCGAGCCGGGTGCGGGTGTCGGCCATGGTCTCGCCGGACTGGTGCGCGCTCGCCATCGAGGACAGCAGCCCCGCCGACAGCGCGTTGACCACCGCGCCCGAGTTCAGCGCCGCGCCGCGCCGCGGGCTGTGGCAGCCGTCGCAGGTGCGGTGCTCGCCGGGCCGCACCTGGATCCAGTTGGTGTGGGTCTGGAACGCGCGGCCCTGGGCGTCGATCACCGCCAGCGCGATCGGCGTGTCGGCCGGCACGTTGAGCTTGAACGAGCCGTCCGGCTCGATCGGCGCGTACCCGATGACCTGCTGCGCCTCGAAGTCGGTCTCGCCGAGCGAGCTGCGCAGCTTCATCATGTTGGACGGCGGGGCGACCGCGCGCACCGCGCGGATGAAGCGCGCCGGCGCGCAGCCGTAGGCCGCGTCGGTCGGATCCTTGATGCGTGCGATGTCGGCCACCTGCGGACGCGTGTCGTTGGCGTCGGTGGGCGTGGTCTTGGCGATCGCCGCCGTGCAGCCGGCGCCCAGGTCGGCGGCGGTGAGCATCGGGTCGCCCATGCGGCCGAGGCCGTCGGTGTCGTAGACGCTGCGGACGTCCAGCGTGCCCAGGCCCTTAGCGGCGAGGTCGGGATCCAGCGGCGCGGGCGCGCTGGTCGCCGGCTCGGCGCGCGCGAGCAGCGGCACCGGGTTGGTGTACATGAAGCCGTCGGGCGGCGCGGCCACGTTCAGGAAGGACTGGTTGGCCGGATCGAACATGTAGATCGCGTAGGGCGGCGGCACGTTGTCCTGGATCGGGTCGGCCTGGACGTCGGCGATCGAGCGCTGCATGTCGGACACCCGAGCGAGCTCGGCGTCGGTGAGGTCGGCGCAGGACGTGATCGTGCCGTTCTTCGTCACCTGGCAGGGGCGGTAGGCCAGCAGCACGCGGTTGGTGCCGTCCCACAGCGGGTACGGCGTGGTGACGCGCCCGTAGCGCGAGACTCCGCGCTCGATGTTGAGCTCCTGCGCCGTCGCCTGCACCTGGCCGCCGGTCGCGGGCACCGACGAGTTCGCGGGCGTGTTCTGCTCGGAGTAGTTCGCCGCGTCGATGAACATCAGCGCGCCGCCCTGCTGCGTGCGTTGCAGCGGCATGAGGTCGGAGGTCAGGAAGCCGGCGTACTTGCCGGCCGGATCCATGTCGCGCGGGTGCAGGAAGCTGTTGCCGTCGCTGTGCGCGCCGTACAGCACGAACATGTCGGTGCCGTCCGGGTTGACCGTGAAGATCTTGAAGTGGTTGCGGCCGCCGACGTGATCCCAGCGCGAGAACATGATCTGGCCGTTCGGCCGGATCGTCGGGCTGCGGTCGTGGCTCTGGTTGAACGAGATCTGCGTGATCTTGCTGCCGTCCAGCGCCATCGTGTGCAGGTTGAACACGCGCTCGCGCTCGTACTCGTCGAGCGCGTAGTAGCTGTGGCCGAGCGCCTGGTTGGCGTGCGACTCGGTCTGGCGGTTGGACGTGAAGACCACGCCCCCGCCGGCCGGCAGGTAGACCGGGTCGACGTCGTCGTCGTTCGTCGAGGAGGTCAGGCGCCGGAACGTGCCGCCGGCCAGGCCGCCGGTGGTCATGTCGTATTCCCAGATGTTCCAGCGGCCCGTGCACGCGGGGCCGCCATTGATCGTGACGGCGTTGGACGCCGGGCACTTCATCGCGAACAGGAGCTTCTTGCCGTCGTACGAGACCTCGGGGCTGGACGCGTCGCCCTTGCCCATCGTGAACTGCGCGGTGATGTTGTGCTCGGGCGCGCTCGGCGAGGCCTTCTCGCGGATCATCAGGTCGCCCCCGGGCAGGCTGGGCGCGCCGTTGGTCGGGTTCTGCTGCAGGCCCAGCGTGCGCACGCGCTTGACGTAGGCGATCGGCACGTCGCCCTGCACCGTGACGGTCGACGCGTCGGTGTTGTGCGAGCTGCCACCGCCGCACGCGCTGAGCGCGAGGACGCCGGCGCCGGCGAGCAGCGCGGCCGATGCGGCGAGCGCGCGCGCGGGAGAGGCGATGGGCAGCTTCATGATGGGGTTCCTCGCGTTCTTGCTGTGTTCTCGCGGCGCGCCGCGTCAGCCGGCCAGGCCGGACGAGTAGTGCAGGGCGCCCTGCGCGTCGACGACGATCGCGTCCACGCCGGGATGGGCCTCGACGAAGCGCAGGCCGTCCTGCACGCCGAGCACGAAGACGGTCTTGGAGAACGCCTCGCTCGTGAGGCCGTCGTCCGCGATGATCGTCACGCTGCGCACGCCGTCGGGCGAGCGGCCGGTGCGCGGGTCGAGCAGGTGGTGGCAGCGCACGCCGTCGCGCTCGAAGAAGCGCTCGTAGTCGCCGGAGGTGGAGATCGAGACGTCCGACAAAGGCAGCACCGCGACGACCTCGCCCTCGCGCCGCGGGTCGCGCACCGCCACCGTCCACGGCCGGTTGCCGCGCGTGCCCATGACGCGGCTGTCGCCGCCGGCGGCCACCATCGCGTCGCGCACGCCCAGCTGGCCCAGCAGCCGCGCCGCGTTGTCGACGGCATGGCCCTTGGCGAAGCC
>DASVLN010000667.1:0-1619 GCA_036384855.1 Burkholderiaceae bacterium
CGAGTCGCGCGCCCGCGGCGTCGAGGGCTTCATGCTCAAGCAGCTCGACGGGCTCTACGGCGCGGGCCGCACGAAGGACGTCGGCACGTGGTGGAAGTGGAAGATCGACCCGTACACGGTCGACGCGGTGCTGGTCTACGCGCAGGGCGGCCATGGACGGCGCGCGAACCTGTTCACGGACTACACCTTCGCGGTCTGGGACGGCGTGGCCGGCGACGAATCCAATCCGCGCCGCCTGGTGCCGTTCGCGAAGGCCTACTCGGGCCTCACCGACGAGGAGATCCGACAGGTCGACCGCCGCGTGCGCGACACCACCACCGAGCGCTTCGGGCCGGTGCGCGCCGTGACGCCGACGCTCGTCGTCGAACTCGGCTTCGAGGGGCTGCAGGCCTCGCCGCGCCACAAGTCGGGCGTCGCCGTGCGCTTCCCGCGCATGCTGCGCCTGCGGTGGGACAAGCCGGTCGAGGAGGCGGACTCGCTCGCGACGCTGCATGCCTTCATCGCGGCGGCGCGCGGCGCGGCTCCATGACGGTGTCCCGCGACGACGTGCTCGCCTGGCTCGCCGGCCGCGGCTGGCAGCCGTTCGCCTTCCAGCGCGAGACCTGGGACGCGATGGCCGCGGGCCGCAGCGGGCTGCTGCATGCCAATACCGGTACCGGGAAGACGTACGCGGTGTGGCTGGGCGCGCTGCAGGCGCTCGCGTCCGGCGACGGCGCTGCGCGCACGGCGCCCCCGCTGACGGTGCTCTGGATCACGCCGATGCGCGCGCTCGCCGCCGACACCCTGCGTGCGCTGCGCGAGCCGCTCGCCACGCTCGCGCCGCGCTGGACGATCGGACAGCGCAGCGGCGACACCTCGTCATCCGAGCGCAGCGCGCAGGATCGCCGCCTGCCGACCGTGCTGGTGACGACGCCGGAGAGCCTGACGCTGCTGCTCGCGCGCGCGGACGCACCGCAGGCGCTCGCGCACGTGAGGATGGCGGTGGTCGACGAGTGGCACGAGCTGCTCGGCAACAAGCGCGGCGTGCAGGCGCAGCTGGCGCTCGCACGCCTGCGGCGGTTCAATCCGGCGCTGGCGAGCTGGGCGCTCTCGGCCACGCTGGGCAACCTCGGCGAGGCGCTGGCGACGCTGGTCGGCGAGCCCGCGCCGATACGGGGTGCCGTACCCGGGCCCGTGATCGTCCGCGGCGACGTCCCCAAGACGCTGGTCATCGACACCCTGCTGCCCGCGCGCGCCGAGCGCTTCTCGTGGGCCGGGCACCTGGGCCTGCAGATGCTGCCGCAGGTGGTCGCCGCGCTCGAGGAGGAGAGCCCGGCGCTCGTCTTCACCAACACGCGCTCGCAGGCCGAGCGCTGGTACCAGGCGCTGCTGGAGGCGCGCCCCGACTGGGCCGGCGAGCTCGCGCTGCACCACGGCTCGCTCGCGCGCGAGGTGCGCGAGTGGGTCGAGGCGCAGCTGAACGCGGGCGCGCTCCGGGCCGTCGTGTGCACCTCCAGCCTCGACCTCGGCGTCGACTTCCTGCCCGTGCGGCGGGTGCTGCAGGTCGGCTCGGCCAAAGGGATCGCGCGCCTGCTGCAGCGAGCCGGGCGCTCGGGGCATGCGCCCGGGCGGCCGTCGCG
>DASVLN010000668.1:0-1554 GCA_036384855.1 Burkholderiaceae bacterium
GCCCGGGCCGAGCGGGCCTACGCGGCGCTGGACGTCGTCACGCTGCTCGGCACCGCCGACGTCGATCCGGACCACCCGATGCTCGATCACGGCTGCGCCGCGGAGGCGCAGGGCGCGACGCGCTTCGAGCGCGGGCACGACTTCGTGGCGGCGCTGGAGGCGGACACGGGACCGGGCTTCGCGCAGGCGGTGTTCGACGTGCCGGGCGTCGGCCATACCAGCCACGGCATGTTCACGTCGACGTGCGGGGTCGCGGTGCTGTTCGGCGTCGGGACGTGCGCGGCGCCGGCGGCGTCCGCGGCGGCCTCGGCGATCGCGCCGGTGGCCGCCGGGCGCTGAAGCCGCGATCAGGCGTAGAAGCGGAAGAACCGCTTGTAGAACGGCTGGCCGCCGCCGTCGGGCAGGTCCTCGCGGGTGTTGGGATCGAGCAGGATCGTGCCGTCCGGCTTCTTCTGGGCGCCGCGGGCGACCTGCACTTCGGTGCCGGCGCTGGTGAGGCCCGTGGCGCCGTACACCCGTGCGCGGCAGCCGCGTCCGTTGAGCGCGCCGGCCAGGCGCTGCGCGAACGACTGCACGGACTGCAGTTGCGCGTCGTCCAGGCCCGCGCTGTAGCAGGCCACGAGCGCGATGTCGAACTGCACTCGGGCGGGCAGCCCCTCGTTGATCAGCAGGCTGGCCAGGGTCACCGGGTCGATGTGGCGCTTCTCGGCGTGCTGCCATCCGGCGCAGCCGGCGGGGTGCTTGTCGCTCTTGACGACGTGGCCGGGCGCCGGGCACTTGTAGGTGAGCGAGCCGCCCTGGGCGTTGGAGTGCCCCACGATGTAGAGCGTGTCGCCCGCCGCGACGTCGGCCAGGGCCTTGGTCTTCGCGCCGCTGGGCATGGCCTGGGCGAGGTACTCGGGCGCGGTGCAGGGCGTGAGCACCATGCCCACGCTCATCTTCATCGGCGCGGCCTGCACGCCGGGCTGCAGCGACAGCACGTTGGTGGCCGGCGTGCCGAGCGTCTTGAACGCCTTGGACGGGCCGCCCTTGGGCGCGGGCATCTCGTTGATGGCCGGCGAGCGGCGGTGGCCCGGCTTGGCGGCCGGCGCGCGCGGGATGTCGATCCAGTGCAGGCTCTGGCGGCAGTCGCGCGGCAGGGCGCCTTTGTTCAGGATCACCGGCACCATGTCGCGCATGTAGATGTCGCCCTGGAACGCCTCGGACACCTTCGCGGTGAACTCCGAGGGCGTCCTGGCCTGCTTGACCACCAGTTCCGGCATCGCGAGGCCGGGGACGTAGAGCAATGACTTGGGCACGGTGGCCTCCTCCTCTTTGTGCGGGCCGCCCCGATCGGGGCCGGCCCGGCTCGTGTGGAATCAGTCCTTCGAGTTCTCGGCGATGTTCCAGTTCATCGACGGCTTGTCGCCCGTTCCGCCCTTCGGGGTCTGCTCGACGTAGTCGACCTTGACCGAGGCGAAGTTCAGCGTGACGTTCTCCGTCAGGCGGTCCTCGCCGCCCGAGCCGCCTTGCGACACCGAGGTCACGAGGACTTCGGTCATCGTGATCTTCAGG
>DASVLN010000669.1:0-2271 GCA_036384855.1 Burkholderiaceae bacterium
CCCCGGGCCCGCGGGCGCGCCTCCACCGGCCGCCTCGCGCGGCCGGCTTCGCTTCGTCAGCCGTGGTGGCGGACGACGTGGTGGTGCCTGGCGTGGTGGCGGTGGTGCTTGCGGTGCTTGTGATGCGGCGCTGCCGATGCGGCGACGGCGACGGTCGACAGCAGCAGGGCGACGAGCAGGGACTTGGTGGTCATGGTGTCGTGGTGCGGGGGAGTTGGCGATGCGGGGCCTGCGGCCCGCGTCGACTCCCGATCGCACGCGGGACGCGACGCGGCCCCGGCGCGATTGTCTCGCACCGGGGCCGCGTCGCATCGCGGGCGTCGCGGCGCGCGCTTACTTGTTGCGGTCCTTGGTGTTGACCTCGTTGACCTTGGCGTCGGCCTTCTCCTTCTTGGCCTCGGCGGACGCGTCGGACTTGCAGGCGCGGCCTTCCTTGGTCAGCGACGAGCCGCACTTGGCCTTGTTCAGGTCCTCGTTGGCGTCGGCGCGCTTCTTGTCGGCCTTGTACTGGGCGGTCGCCTGCTTGTCGTTCTGCGAGTTCGCGTCGGCGGCGTGGGCGGCCAGGCTGGCGAAGGCGAGGCCCGCGGCGGCGAGGAGGGCGGTCAGGGTCTTGTTCATGGTGTGCTCCGTGGAGTTGCCGGGCGAAGCCGGTGAGCCCTGACGGCGGCAAGGGCCGTGCCCTCGACCGTGGCGATCAGCCCCGGCGGCGCGGCGGCCAGCGCCACCAGCTCGCGAGCACCGCGAGCCCGAAGGCCGTGTAGGCGAGCGTGAACGCCCAGGCCGGCCCGTCGAAGAAGAGCGCACGTCGGACCCAGTGCTCGATGAAGCCGCCCGCGTAGGTCGTGCCGCCCGCGCGGGCGCGCAGCGACGTCTCCAGCGTCGTCAGCGGGCAGGGGATGCCGAGCCAGGACTCCGCGGCCACGATCGCGATCGCCGCCAGGTGCGCCGCGCGGAACCGCCCGTCGTTGACCCAGCGCCAGCCGCGCAGGTTGCCGACGACGATCGCGAACAACCCCAGCACCACCGACGCCGCGATCGCCGCATGGACGGCGAGCACGAGGTCGGCGAGTGCGGTCCAGCCGGGTTCAGGCACGCTCGGGCAGCGCGCGGCGCAGCGCCTCGAAGAACAGGTCCGACTGCAGCCGCTCGCCCAGCGTCTGCTCGCCGACGCGGCGGGCAAGCGCCTCGGGCGCGGGAGCGAGCGGCCGGCCGGTCGACTGCGCGAGCACCTGTGCCATGCACGCCCGCTCGAGGTAGTACAGGTCGTCGTACGCATGCGCGATCTGCGCCGCGCACACGACCACGCCGTGGTTGCCGAGGAACACGACGTCCGCCGCGCCGAGGGCGTCGGCGATGCGTTCGCCCTCGGCCACGTCGAGCGCCAGGCCGTTGTAGCGGTCGTCGACGCCGACGCGCCCGTGGAAGCGCATCGCGTTCTGCGACAGCCGCGTGTCGAGCGCGCGGTCGACGGTCAGCGTCAGCGCGGTCGCGTGCGGCATGTGCGTGTGCAGCACGCAGGGCCTGCCACGGCGGTGGATCGCGGCGTGGATGAACATGGCGGTCGGCTCCACCGCATGGCGCCCCGCGAGCGCGGCGCCGTCGCCGTCGACGAGCACGACATCGTCGGCGCCGACCTCGCTCCAGAGCAGGCCGCGCGGGTTGAGCAGGAAGCGGTCGGAGCCGTCCGGCAGCGCGACGCTGAAGTGGTTGCACACGCCCTCGGCCAGGCCGTGGTGGGCGGCGGCCCGCAAGGCGAGGGCGAGGTCCGCGCGCAGGGCGGCGACCTGCGGCGAACGCCACGCGAGGGCATGCTCGTCAGCCGCGGGCTCGGTGGCGCGGGAAGGGTCGGTGGCGAGGGTCATGGCCGGATGTTAGGCCCGGACGGCCCCGCGCGGCGTGGCTGTCGGCAGCCTGAATCGGCGGCGCGGCGCGGGCCGGCCGCTCGACCGCGAGTGGCGGGCCGCCCGATTGCCGAGATGGGCGATCCCGGCGTGCCGGCCGTTCGACGGCACGGCCCCGCACACACGGAGGAAATCCATGCCGACCCGAATCGCGTCCCACCGCCTGAACCTCGTCTGCGCCGCGCTTGCGGCCCTCGCGCTGGTCGCCGGCTGCTCGAAGAACGACTCGACCCAGACCGCGGCCAACGAGGACGCCGCATCGAACACCGCGGCCACTCAACCCACCGACCAGCCCGCGGCCGACCAGACGGCCGGCAACCAGGCCGCCACCAACCAGGGCGCGCCGGCACAGGCCACCGGCGCCCGGGGC
>DASVLN010000670.1:0-7571 GCA_036384855.1 Burkholderiaceae bacterium
GTCGCGCGCCCGGGCGTGCAGGCGAGCGTGGTGCTGGGCGAGGCGCTGGGCGCGCGCTCGCCGGTCGAGACGAGCTCGCCGATGTTCCTGGTCGACGTGCGGCTGGAGCCGGGCGCGCGCATCGAACTGGACGTCGCGCACGCGGAACGCGGCGCGTACGTGATCGAGGGCGAGGTGCACGACGAGTCGAATCCCGGGGCGACCGTCCCCAAGGAGCACCTCGTCGTCTTCGAGCCCGGCGAGCCGGCGGTGCTCGTCGCCGGCGCCGCCGCCCCGGCGCACGTCACCTTCCTCGGCGGCCCGCCGCTGGATGCGCCGCGCTTCCTGTGGTGGAACTTCGTCTCCAGCAGCCGCGACCGCGTGCTCGAGGCGCAGGCCGCCTGGTCGCGCCAGGAATTCCCGCCCGTGCCGGGCGAGACCGAGTACATCCCGCTGCCGTCCTCGCGGCCCCTGCCGCCGGCCGGGTCGGCGCTCTGAGCCGGCGATGTACGGCCACGCGCTCGCGCTCGCCCTGCAGCACGGCCACGCGCTGTTCCTGTTCCTGGAGCTGGCCGGCACCTTCGCGTTCGCGACCAGCGGGGCGGTGGCGGCGCGCGAGCGCGGGCTGGACGGCTTCGGCATCCTCGTGATCGCGTTCGTCGTGGCCTGCGGCGGGGGCGTGCTGCGCGACCTGTGCCTCGGCGCGGTGCCGCCGGCGGGACTGTCCGACTGGCGCTACCTCGCCGTGGCCCTGGCGGCCGCGGGGCTGGCGATGGCGGCGCACGGCGTCGTCGAGCGGCTCGCGCATCCGGTCGTGCTGTTCGACTCGCTGGGCCTGGGCCTGTTCGCGGTCGCCGGCGCGCAGAAGGCGCTGCTGCTGGGCGCCGGCGACGAGGCCGCCGTGATGCTGGGCGGCGTCACCGCGGTGGGCGGCGGCGTGCTGCGCGACGTGCTGCTCAATCGCGTGCCGGTGATCCTGCGGCGCGAGATCTACGCGCTCGCGGCGCTGGTGGGCGCCGGCATCGAGACGGCGGGGACGGCGCTGGGCGCATCCTCGGCGGGGCTCACCGTTGGCGCCGTTGCGAGCTGCTTCGCGCTGCGCTGGCTGTCGCTGCGCTTCGGCTGGAACCTGCCGCGGTTCCGGCGGCCGGGCGCGCACGAGGGCCTGGACTCGATGGTGGAGTGAGCCAAAGCCCCGGCCGCGCACGCCCATTCGCCGCGGACGAGAATCGGCCGCTTCCGCAACCCCGCCCGACGACGACGATGACCGCCTTCGACAGCCTGAGCGACTTCCCCATCACCGCCAAGTGGCCCGCGCGGCATCCCGACCGGCTGCAGCTGTACTCGCTGCCGACGCCCAACGGCGTCAAGGTCTCGATCGCGCTGGAGGAGACCGGCCTGCCCTACGAGCCGCACCTGGTGCGCTTCGACGCCAACGAGCAGATGTCGCCGGAGTTCCTGTCGCTGAACCCCAACAACAAGATCCCGGCGATCATCGACCCGAACGGTCCGGGCGGCCGGCCGCTGCCGCTGTTCGAGTCGGGCGCCATCCTCGTCTACCTCGCCGGCAAGACGGGCCAGCTGATGCCCGCCGACGACGCCGGCCGCTACGAGGTCCTGCAGTGGCTGATGTTCCAGATGGGCGGCATCGGGCCGATGTTCGGGCAGGTCGGTTTCTTCCACAAGTTCGCCGGCAGGGACTTCGAGGACAAGCGCCCGCGCGACCGCTACGTCGCCGAGGCGCGTCGCCTGCTGGCGGTGCTGGACGGCCACCTCGACGGCCGCGAGTGGATCGTGGGCGACCGCTACTCGATCGCGGACATCGCCAGCTTTCCCTGGATCAACAACCTGGTCGGCTTCTACAACGCCCGCGAGCTCGTCGGCTTCGACGACTTCGCCAACGTGAAGCGCGTGCTCGCGGCCTTCCTCGAGCGGCCCGCGGTGCAGCGCGGGCTCAAGATCCCGGCGCGCGACTGACCTTGGGGCGCGGCGCCGCCGGTCGAGGCCGGGCGCCGCGGCTGTCCCTTCAGCGCCGGCGCGCGACGAGCGCCAGGCCGGCCAGCCCCGCCGTCATCAGCGCGAGGCTGCCCGGCTCGGGGACGCCGGGGGGGCCGTTCATGTGGCTGCAGCGGCCGCCCGCGGCGCCGCCGCCGATGTCGAGCTCGCCGCAGCCGTAGCGCGAATCCACCGAGGCAACGTACCAGCCGAAGGTGTCGCCGGCGCGGACGACCACGGACGCGAAGCCCGAGCTGCCCTGCCCGGGGTCGCCGTCGATCGACAGCTGGGTCTCGACGCCGTTCAGGATCCAGCCGGCCGGGTCGTAGACGGCGCCGCCGCTGTCGAAGGTCTCGTACGTCCAGCTGAAGGCGACGACGGCGTCGGTCGCGAAGGTCTGGACGTAGAACGCGGTGTTCGGCAGGCCGTCGGCGCTGGCCGGGTCGCCGTTGTTCGAGCCGAAGATCGAGAACGACGGCTCGGTGCCGACAAGCGTGCCGTCGCCGCCGCCGTCGTTCGAGAACACGTAGGCCGCGCGGGCGCCACCCGCCAGGCCGAAGGCGACGAGGGCGGCCGCCGCCAGCGCCGCGGCGCGGGAAAGCTTGGGCATGGGAATCCTCCTGGAACGGCGTCCGGCGCCTGCGCTCCCGCTGGCCGGACGGTGCGGCGGATCGTGGAAGAACCCCGCGCCGGCCTCAATGCCGGGCAGAGCGCCAACCTAGGGGGAGCCGCCGGGCGGCGAGCCGGGAGCGACTTCGGCGCGCCCGGGGGTCACGCGCGGGCGCAGCCGGGACTCACCCGAGTGCCAGCGCCATCTGCAGGTCGTTTCGTATGTCGGTGCCGATGCGCATCGCGTCGCTCTCCCGGCCGAAGACGACGAAGCCGAGCGATTCGTAGAGCGCGATCGCCGCGACGTTGGCGGCGTCGACTTCCAGCGTCACCTTGGCCAGGCCCGCGGTCGAGCGCGCGAGATCCAGCGCCGCGACCATCAGCTGCCGCGCCAGGCCCAGCCGGCGCGCGGAGGGCGCGACGTACATGCCCCAGACGATGCCCTTGTGCGCCATCTTGGCGAAGCGCGCCCGGGCGAGACCCACCACGCCCACGAGCTGGCCGGCCTCGAACGCGCCGAGCACGCCGGGATCGCGCTCGTCGACCAGGCGGCGGGCGACCTCGCCCAGCGGCAGGTCCTTCTCCTCCTCGTGGCTGGAGGCGAAGGCCTCCGGCGTATCGAGCAGGGCGGCAAGCCGCAAGGCCTGGTAGGCGGCGGCGTCTTCGGTGCAAAGTCGGCGGATGGTCATGGCTTTGATTTACGCTTCGCGCGAGTCTATCGGGCAGGCGGCGGGCCCGTCACGCGGCCGCCCGGGATGCCCCCCTTTTCACGAAAGGATCCGCGATGAAGACCCGCGCAGCCGTGGCCTGGAAGGCCGGTGCCCCCCTCACCATCGAGACCGTCGACCTGGAGGGCCCGCGCGCGGGCGAGGTGCTGGTCGAGGTCAAGGCCACCGGCATCTGCCACACCGACCAGTTCACGCTGTCGGGGGCGGATCCCGAAGGCCTGTTCCCCGCCATCCTCGGCCACGAGGGGGCGGGCGTGGTGCTGGAGGTCGGTGCCGGCGTGACGAGCCTGAGGCCCGGCGACCACGTCATCCCGCTCTACACGCCCGAGTGCCGGCAGTGCAAGTTCTGCCTCTCGCGCAAGACCAACCTGTGCCAGCAGATCCGCGCGACGCAGGGCAAGGGGCTGATGCCCGACGGCACGAGCCGCTTCTCGCTCGACGGCCGCCCCATCCTGCACTACATGGGCACGTCGACCTTCGCCAACCACATCGTGGCGCCCGAGATCGCGCTCGCGAAGATCCGCCCCGACGCGCCCTTCGACAAGGTCTGCTACATCGGCTGCGGCGTGACCACCGGCGTCGGGGCGGTGCTGTTCACGGCCAAGGTCGAGGCCGGCGCCAACGTGGTCGTGTTCGGGCTCGGCGGCATCGGGCTGAACGTGATCCAGGGCGCCCGCATGGTCGGCGCCGACAGGATCGTCGGCATCGACATCAACCCCGCGCGCGAGGCGATGGCCCGCCGGTTCGGCATGACGCACTTCCTCAACCCGAGGGAGCACGCCAACATCGTCGACGCCATCGTCCAGCTGACCGACGGCGGCGCCGACTACAGCTTCGAGTGCATCGGCAACGTGGCGACGATGCGCCAGGCGCTGGAGTGCTGCCACAAGGGCTGGGGCAAGAGCGTGATCATCGGCGTCGCGGGCGCGGGGCAGGAGATCTCGACACGGCCGTTCCAGCTCGTCACCGGGCGCGAGTGGAAAGGCTCGGCCTTCGGCGGCGCGCGCGGCCGCACCGACGTGCCGCGCATCGTCGACTGGTACATGGACGGCAAGATCTCGATCGACCCGCTCATCACGCACACGCTGGAGCTCGAGGACATCAACCACGGCTTCGAGCTGATGGAGCGCGGCGAGTCGATCCGCTCGGTGGTGGTGTACTGATGGCCGGCGGAGAGATCGAGATCCTGTCCGAGCACGCCTGCTTCGGCGGCGTGCAGGGCTTCTACCGGCACGCGTCGGCGACGATCGGCCTGCCGATGCGCTTCGGCGTCTTCCGGCCGCCGCAGGCGCTGGACGGCAGGCCGGTGCCCACCCTCTTCTGGCTCGCCGGCCTGACCTGCAACGAGGAGACCTTCGCGATCAAGGCGGGCGCCCAGCGCGTGGCTGCGGAGCTCGGGCTGATGATCGTCACGCCCGACACCAGTCCGCGCGAGACCGGCGTGCCGGACGCGGACAAGGACTGGGACTTCGGCGTCGGTGCCGGCTTCTACCTCGACGCGACGCAGGCGCCCTGGGCGATGCACTGGCGCATGGAGAGCTGGATCACGCGCGAGCTGCCCGAGGTGCTCGCGGCGCGCTTTCCGTGGCGGCGCGAGCGCACCGGGATCTTCGGCCACTCGATGGGCGGCCACGGGGCGCTGACGCTGGCGCTGCGGCATCCGGGCCGATACGCGAGCGTCTCCGCCTTCGCCCCGATCGCCGCGCCCTCGCAGGCGCCCTGGGGCATCAAGGCGTTCACCGGCTACCTCGGCGCCGATCGCGCGGCCTGGGCGGCGCACGACGCCGAGGCGCTGGTGGCGTCCGGCGCACGGGCGCCGTCGCTGCTCGTCGACCAGGGCCAGGCCGACAAGTTCCTCGCCGACCAGCTGCACGTCGACCGCTTCGAGTCCACCTGCCGCGCCGCCGGCCAGCCGCTCGTCTTGCGCCGGCATGCCGGCTACGACCACGGCTACTTCTTCATCCAGAGCTTCATGGAGGATCACCTGCGCTTTCACGCGGACAGCCTGGCGCGGGTGTGAGCGGCAGGCACGCGGGCACGCCCGCGCACGAACCGGGAATCCGGCAAGCCCTTCATGCGGCGCCGGCCGAGCCGTCGGCGTCGCGGCGTGGAGGCCGACCTGGTCTTCAGGCCCCGGACCGCCGTGCCCGCCGCCGCTGCACGCCGCCCACCACCGCGCCGCACAGCATCAGTCCGCACGCGCCGGCGAGCAGCAGCGCGCCCCGCTCGTCGAACTGCGCGCCGTTGTCCAGGGCGGACTGGCGGGCGCGCACCAGGTCCTCGCGCCGCTGGAGTTCATCCGCGCTCGGGACGAAGGCCACTCGCTGGCCCGCGGCGTCGACATAGGTGCCGGGCCTGCCCGACAACGCGTAGTTGATCCGCGCACCCTCCAGGCTCTTGCGGGTGCGCTCCTCGGGCGGAATGGCTTGCTTCTCCCAGCCGCCCGGCGGCTCCTCGGCCTTCATCGCGGCCTCGGTGCCCAGCATCACGCTGACCGCGGTCGCGAAGCGCAGGCTCATCACGCCCTCTCCCACCAGCGGCACGAGGCCCGCTACCAGCAGCAGGACCCTCAGGCGCCCGAAGCCGCCCTGCAACAGCCGCCGGCTGCCCTCGTAGACGGCGATGGCCGCGGCAGCGAGTACCAGCGCCTCCAGGCAAAGTTCGAGCGAGCCCATCCAGTCAGACATCTCGTCACGGCAATCGAAGTCGAAGTTCGCGATTGTCGTGCGGACCGGACGGGCGGCGGCGAGGCATCGATGGAAGCCGTTGCGGCTCCGGCGAACGGCACGCCAACGGCGACGAATCGCCCGGGCAGCGGCTCAATGTCCGGCCACGACCGTGACGATCTTCAACGCCTGCGCCTGCGCCCAGCGCAGCGTCGCGGGACGCGCGAGCGACATGGCCGCGGCACGGACGACGCGCACGCTGTCCGCGACCATCGCGCCCATCGCGCCCATCGCGCCCAGGCGAGCCGCCGGGAACGCGTTCGAAATCGAGGCCGCGGACGGGCTCGCCTGGCTTGCCGAGATCTGCATGTCGCTCTCCTGTCGCTCGGCGCGCTTCCACAGGCCACGCGCCGATCACTGTATGGAGATACAGTCTATGCGATCGATGGACGCGTGCAAGCGAAAGACCGTGCGGTCGTGTCGGTTTGCACAGTGCACGGCGGCGCGGCTCAGGCGGGACGCAGCGGGATGCAGAGCTCGCACTCGAAGCGGCCGGTATCGGCTTCGTAGCGGGCGTCGGGGCGGTAGTACTCGTAGATCGGGCGATCGTCCATGCCGTAGCCGCTGGCGGGCAGCCAGTCGCGCAGCAGTTCGGTGTAGGCGTGGGCGATGTCGCTCGAGTCGCCGAAGAACGGCGCCACGGCGTAGCGTCCGCCAGGCAGGGTGTCGACGCCCGCGGGCGCGGCGGGCATGACGCCGTCCGGGATCGGGCAGCAGACGTCGTAGCGGCACTTGTCGGGCGGGGTCACCGACGGGTCGTCGCGGCCGACGCCGTACAGCGGGCCGTCGGCGAGACCCTGGGCCTGCAGCCAGGGCACCGCGACGCGCAGCCAGAACTCGGCCACCGGCTTGCCGTACGGCCCGATGTGGCGCAGGTAGGCCACGCGCGCCGCGGGCAGGGTCTCGATCGTCACTTCCATGAAAGCCTCCGGGATGGGGATGCCGCCATCGTCGCTCGCCACCGGACCGCCCGCCTGATCGTCCTTGCGGTCCCTCCGATCCGCCTCGCGCCGAACGAGCCGGCGGCGCTGCTCGGCAAGCTCCTGCTGCCAACGCTGCGGCGTCGCCCGGCGCCATGCGCTGGGCGTGCAGCCGAAACGGTGCCTGAAGGCGCGCGCGAACGCCTCGCCCGAGCCGAAGCCCACCGCCAGCGCCACCTCCAGGACGCTGCGCCGCGCGTTGCCGGCGAGGATCAGCGCCGCGCGGTCGAGCCGCCGGCGGCGCAGGTAGTCGCCCAGCGTCTCGCCCATCCACGCCGAGAAGACGCGGTGGAAATGGAACGGCGAGAAGTGCGCGACCGCGGCCAGCGTCACGAGGTCGAGCTCGACATCCAGGCGCGCGTCGATGTGGTCGAGCACGCGGTTCATGCGCTGCGCGTAGGCGGCGGCGTGGCGCCGGGCGGTCTGCGGATCGAGGCTCATCGCGCGTGCTCCAGCCAGGCGAGGACGACGGGTTTCCGGAGCCCGCGCACGGTACACGATGTCAGTCGTCCCGCTCGGCCCCGAGCTCCGCCGCGAGGTTCGCGTCGACGCGC
>DASVLN010000671.1:0-5158 GCA_036384855.1 Burkholderiaceae bacterium
GGCCGCGCCGTCACCTGCACGAGCCGGGCGGCCGACTTCACGTTCGCGCTGCAGGTCGCGCCGCGGCGCGTCGTCGACGCCCGGCCCGCGGACGCCGCACCCCGGCCCGAAGCTCAGGCGCCCGTGTAGGGCTTCTCGGGCACCGGCGTCCGGAACGACGCGTTCAGCGCATTGAACGAGCGGATGGCGCAGATCGCCAGGGTCAGCTCGGCGATCTCCGAGTCCTTGAAGTGCTCGCGCAGCGCGGCGAACTCCTCCTCGCTGGGCACGCGGTTCGGGATGGCGTTGACGGACTCGGCCCAGGCCAGCGCCGCGCACTCGCGCGGGCTGAAGAAGCGGCGCGCCTCGCGCCAGCCGGCCAGCGTGGCGAGCGCACGCGGGTCGACGCCCTGGCCGAGCAGGTCGTGCGAGTGCATGTCCATGCAGAACGCGCAACCGTTGATCTGCGAGACGCGCAGGTTGACGAGCTCGGCCAGGCGGCGGTCGAGCTTCGCGCCGGCCGTCTTGGCGAAGGCGACGAGCGCGTTCGTGGCCGCGGGGGCGGCGGCGAAGTAGTTCATGAGGGGCTCGTGGGACATCGTGGACTCCTGGGTGGTTGAATCCATTAGACGCCGCCAGCGGCCGTCCTGTGACAGCCGTCAGCCAATCCGGGCGAGCTTGTCGGGATTGCGCACGGCGTACATCGCGACGATGCGATCGCCTTCCACGTCGAAGGTCTGCGCCGTGTCCAGCCGCCCGTCGATGTAGCGCAGCACGCCGGGCTCGCCGTTGATCGTGGCGAGCCGGTATTCGAGGCGCGGCCCGAAGCGCAGCGCGTGCGCCCAGAACAAGTTGGTGATGCGGTCGCCGGTGCGCAGCCCCGAGAACGCGGACGCCTTGCCGCCGCCGTCGCCGACGACCTCGACCTCGTCGGCGAACAGCGCCCGGATCGCCGAGCGCTCGCCGCTCGAGGCGGCGCGCGCGAAGCGCTCCAGCAGCCGCCGGTGCTGCTCGCCCGGCACCTCGAAGCGAGGACGATCCGAGCGCAGCCGTTCGCCGGCGCGGTGCACCATCTGGCGCACGGCCGCCTCGCTCTTGCCGAGCATGGGCGCGATCTCGCCGTAGTCGTAGTCGAACGCCTGGCGCAGCAGGAACGCGGCGCGCTCCTCCGGGCCCAGCCGCTCGAGCAGGTGCATGAACGCGAGCGAGAGCTGGCTCGCGCGCTCGACGATGCCCTCGGGCGTGTCGGCCGCGTCGACCGCGATCGGCTCGGGCAGCCAGTCGCCGACGTAGCGCTCGCGCTCCAGGCGCTGTGCGCGCAGCCGGTCGATGGCCAGCCGCGTCACGACGGTGACCAGCCACGCCTCCGCCGACTGCAGGCCTGCGTGGTCGGCCTCGCGCCAGCGCAGCCAGGCGTCCTGCAGGACGTCCTCGGCGTCCGCGCGCATGCCCAGCATGCGGTAGGCGACGCCGAACAGGCGGGGCCGCAAGCCCTCGAAGAGTTCGCTGGTGGAAGTGTCCATGGCTCGTAGACGCGGGAGACGGCCGGCTTGTGACACCGGCTGCGCGCGAGTGTCGCGCATCGGCGCCGGGCCGTCGACCGCCGCCGCCCAGGCGACGTCCGGGAGGCCCCGGGGCACCATCGACGGCGGTTCGCCTTTTCGCAACCGCGGCCCCTGCCTTTGAGATACCCTACGCGGTATCAAAAGACAGGGAGAGGACGCGACATGCGGATCGACGCCGACCAACAGGCGCGGATGAAGCGGACGCACGCGGCAGGCACGCTCCGCGCCGTCATCGCCCACTGCCACCGCGAAGAGGGCGACCCCATCGACCAGGAAACCGCGGAAGCGCTGGTCGACGTCGGCGCCCGGCTGGCGCACGAATACGGCATGCGCGGCGACTACGCCTGCGGCATCCTGGCCTACCTCACCTGGCAGTTCGGGGAGGACTTCGAGCGCGTGATCCCGCCCATCCGCGCCATCCTGCTCGACGGTTCGATCGAGGACAAGCCGAACGCCCTGCTCGACGCGGCGGCGCGGTTCTGGGACATCTGGAGCGCCGGCGCGGGCGACGTCGGCGCCGCGGACGGCCACCTCGGCGGACGCCGGCGATGATGACCACCCTGCGGGGGCTGCGCTTCGTCTCGCGGCTCAGGAAGGCCAGCACCGCCAGTCCCTCGACCCTGGCTTCCGCGGCCAGGCTGTTCAGCACGAGTTCCGGGCGCGGCGGCGGCATGACGTCGAGCCAGCGTGCGAGAGACACCCACAAGGCGGCCACGATGATCGCGTCGTCCTCGGCCTGCACCCACTGCCAGGCCAGGTTCGTCGAAGCCATCCAGTCGCAGGTGCCGCCCGGGCGCGACCTCGATGACGACGAACAGGACCTCATCGCCCGCAAGCTCGCCGCCTGCGACGGCGATCCCGAGCGCGAATCGGCGCTCGCCAAGGGCATCGTCGCCGTGCTCACGAAGGACGCCCTCCTGGCCGGCGCGAGCCGGGACGGCTTGCTCGCGTACGAGAGCAAGCCGCTCTCGGAGCTGATGGCGCAGGCTGCCGACAAGGACACCTCCGCGCCCCAGGTCGAGCGGGCGCTCGCCGCGATCAGCCAGCCCTCCGGCGTCCCGGGCGGCACGGATCCGAATCCGGGCAGCACGCCTGTCCCGGGCCTGCCGAAGGAAGACTACGCGAAGCTGCGCAAGAAGACGCCGTCGCAGGCGATCCGGGACAGGGTCAACCAGGGCGTCACGCTGCCGATGGACGACCCGGCGCTGCCAAGCCTGGAGATCACGTCGACGCTGCACGCCGACCACATCGTGCCGATGAAGGAGATCACGCAGATGCCCGGCTTCGCGGAATTGACCGAGGAACACCAGCTGCAGGTCCTGAACAACGAGGCCAACTTCGTCGGCCTCAGCGAGATCGCGAACACCTCGAAGGGCGCCAAGTCCTTCGAGGAGTGGACGGAATACAAGAAGCTCGGCATCAAGGTGGACGAGCAGTTCCGCCAGACTATGATCAAGAAGGCGGACCAGATGCGGCCGCGATTGCAAGGCCAGATCGCCCAGCTCCTGGCTGCGCAGCGCGCCGCCTCCGAATGACCGAGGACTCCCATCGATGCTCACCAGACAAGAGATTTCCGCATGCATGGGCAGGTTCGGGCGGACCGGCGAGCTCTTGCTGGACCTGGCGGACCTGGCGCGCGCGGACGACATCCCCGCCGCCTGGATCGACTTCCTCCACGGCTCGGACGAGGAGCGGATCGCCAGGCTGGTCGCCTACTGGGATCCGGTCGCGTCGCGATTGCCCGCGGTGACGGCCTTCGTGCGGGACAAGGTGCATCCGCCCGCGATCCTGCGGGAGCCTTCCGGCGACGTCTCGCTGCTGTATCCCCACAGGACCGCGCAAGGCGGCCTGCATCTCTACCAGGGCTACGCCCCGCTGGGCGGACTCGGGGGCGACCTGCCATTGTGGAAGGCGCTTCCCGACGACCTCAAGCGCTTCTACCGGGACATCCACAATGGATGGACCTACATGGCCGACAACGCCATGGGCCCGCTGCCGGTCGGCGACCTGGCCATGCTGGACGGCGTCATGGACATGAGCGAGGCGGAGATCGACCGCCTGTCGCCTTCGCCGCGGAGCGTCCTGCGCGTCTTCCACAACGGGACGGGCAGCTACATCTGCCTGGACCTGGGCAAGAGCCGGGGTGACGGCTGGAACGCCGGGATCCTCTGGGAGGCGGAGGAGCCCGAGAAGCTGCAGCGGGTCGACTTCTGGGCCTACCTCGACGGCTGGATGGGCATCTTCTTCGAGAACGCCGAGACGCGAGCCTGACCGCGGAGCACGCCTGGGCAGGCGGGCAGGCACGCCTTGCCCGACGGGGCACCGCGCTTGCTCCGCGGCGTCATCGAATCCCGGAGACCCCCATGCGAATGACCCGCCTGCTCCTCGCCGCCGCCCTCGGCGGTGCCGCCACGTCCCTGCTCGTGCGCGCCGCGCGCCGCGCCTCGCCGTCCGTCGGCGTGTGGGATCCCCACGGCGACGCCGCGGACGAGAACGAGGACGGCGACGCCATCGTCAACCGCGACGCGGCCATCGTCGCCGACGACGCGCTCGCCCCCGGCGCGAGCGCCGGCGAGCGGATCGCCGAAGCGGCCGGCGCCGGCTCGGTGCTGCGCCGCGACGACACGCACGCCGACCTGCTCGCATCGAACTCCCGGGAGGGGGCGTTCGCGACCTCCAGCGGGCTGTCCGACTTCACGCGCGGCGCCTGATCCTCAGCGCCGTGCGAGCCAGACGCCCCACGCCGCGAGCGCCATGCCCGCGAGCGCGAGGGCGGTCAGCGTGTCGTGGAAGAACAGCCACGCGAACAGCGCCGTGCACGGCGGCACGAGGTAGAACAGCGCGGCGATGTTGGAGACGTCGCCGTGGCGGATCAGCCAGTTCAGCAGCGTGATCGCGCCGATCGACAGGACCAGCACCAGCCAGGCGAGCGCCGCGAACAGGCCGGGCGCCCAGTCGATGCGCATCGTCTCCGTGCACCAGGCGGCGATGCCGGTGGCCACCAGGGTCGGCAGGAACTGCGCGACCATCCCGGTGCGACCGTCGAAGGCCGGACAGAAGCGCTTCTGCCAGATCGTGCCCGCCGTGATGGCGAACAGGGCGACCACCGCCGGCACGAGCTGGGTTGCCGTGAAGCCCGTGCCCGCCTTGCCGAACACCACCATCCCGACGCCGGCGAAGCCGAGCAGCAGCCCGATCCACTGCCGCCTCCCGACCGACTCGCCGAGGAAGGCGTGCGCCGCGACCGCCGTCAGCAGCGGCTGCAGGCCGACCACGATGCTCGTCACGCCCGCGGGCAGGCCGCGCCCGATCGCGATGAAGACGCCGCCCAGGTAGGTCGCCTGGATCAGCAAGCCCGAGCCGCCGATGTGCAGCCACGCCCGCATCCCGCGCGGCCACGGCGCGCGCACGGCGAGCGCGACGCCGGTCATCAGCACCAGCACGATCGCGTAGCGCAGCGTGAGGAAGGTGAGCGGCTCGATGTGCGGCAGCCCGAGCCGCGCGCCGATGAAGCCGGTCGACCACAGCACCACGAACACGAACGGCAGCGCCGCGTCGAGGCGCGCCCGTGGGGCGGCGGAAGCGGGCGACGAGCGCGGCGTGGCCGGCGCCGG
>DASVLN010000672.1:0-8191 GCA_036384855.1 Burkholderiaceae bacterium
ACCTCGCGCCGCTGCTGCCGACCGGCCCGCGCTGACCCGGCCGCGCGCCCGTGCGGGGCGCGCGTTTTCCCAGGATTCCGGCGCCCGGCGGCGGCACCCCCGGGTGCTACACTTGCCCGTTTGACGCCCCTTGCCGGGCGGGCCCGATCACGGCCCGTGCGACGAGGGGCGGATCGAACGTGAGCCGACAGGCGCGAGGGTTTGTCCTGCCCGCGCCCGCGCCTTGCCGTCGCGCGCCAGCGTCCCCAGATTGCGGGGGCGGCGCGGCGTCCCGGGGACGCGCGCCTGAAACGCCCACGTCCGACCCACCCGCTTGCCACCCCGGCAGGCCCGCGGCTTCCGAGCCGGCCCAGCCGACCCCGGCCGCCGCACGACGCCACGCTGGCCTGCTACACGCCGGCCCTGACACACGCATGTTGCCCAAGCTCCTGACCTCGATTTTCGGCAGCCGAAACGATCGCCTGCTGAAGCAGTACCGGCGCATCGTCGACAAGATCGCCGCCCTCGAAGGCCCGACCGCCGCGCTCGACGAGGCCGCGCTCAAGGGCAAGACGGCGGAGTTCCGCGCCCGCCTCGCGCAGGGCACGCCGCTGGACGACCTGCTGCCCGAGGCCTTCGCCGTCGTGCGCGAGGCCGGCAAGCGCGCGCTCAAGATGCGCCATTTCGACGTCCAGCTGATCGGCGCGATGTCGCTGCACTTCGGCAAGATCGCCGAGATGCGCACGGGCGAGGGCAAGACGCTGATGGCGACGCTGGCCGTCTACCTGAACGCGCTCGAGGGCAAGGGCGTGCACCTGGTGACGGTCAACGACTACCTGGCCAAGCGCGACGCCGAGTGGATGGGCCGCCTCTACAACTACCTCGGCATGACCGTGGGCGTGAACGTCCCCGGCCTGACGCGCGAGGAGAAGCAGGCCGCCTACGCCGCCGACATCACCTACGGCACGAACAACGAGTTCGGCTTCGACTACCTGCGCGACAACATGGTCTACGAGACCGCCGATCGCGTGCAGCGCGGGCTGAACTTCGCGATCGTCGACGAGGTCGACTCGATCCTGATCGACGAGGCCCGCACGCCGCTGATCATCAGCGGCCAGGCCGAGGACCACACCGACCTGTACGTGCGCATCAACGCGGTCGTGCCGGCGCTCAAGCGCCAGATCGGCGAGGAGGACCCGCGCACCGGCGAGGGCGTCATCGAGCCGGGCGACTTCACGGTCGACGAGAAGGCGCACCAGATCACGCTGACCGAGGCCGGCCACGAGCGCGCCGAGGAGCTGCTGGCCCAGGCCGGCCTGCTGCCCGAGGGCGCGAGCCTGTACGACGCGGCCAACATCACGCTGATGCACCACGTGTACGCAGCCCTGCGCGCGCACCACCTGTACCACCGCGACCAGCACTACGTCGTCCAGAACGGTGTCGACGAGGAGACCGGCCGCCCGGTGCAGGAAGTGGTGATCGTCGACGAGTTCACCGGCCGCCTGATGACCGGCCGGCGCTGGTCGGACGGCCTGCACCAGGCGGTCGAGGCCAAGGAAGGCGTGAAGATCCAGAGCGAGAACCAGACGCTCGCCTCGATCACGTTCCAGAACTACTTCCGCATGTACGCCAAGCTGGGCGGCATGACCGGCACGGCCGACACCGAGGCCTACGAGTTCCAGGAGATCTACGGCCTCGAGACGGTCGTGATCCCGCCGAACCGGCCGACGCAGCGCAAGGACGAGCTCGACCTCGTCTACAAGACCGCGCGCGAGAAGTACGACGCCGTCGTCCAGGACATCCGCGACTGCGTCGAGCGCGGCCAGCCGGTGCTGGTGGGCACTACCTCGATCGAGAACTCCGAGCTCCTGCACAACCTCCTGGTCAAGGCCGGCGTGCCGCACCAGGTGCTCAACGCCAAGCAGCACGAGCGCGAGGCGCTGATCGTCGCGCAGGCGGGCCGCCCCGGCACCGTGACGATCGCCACCAACATGGCCGGCCGCGGCACGGACATCGTGCTGGGCGGCAACGTCGAGAAGCAGATCGAGTTCATCGAGGCCGACGAGTCCATCCCGGCCGAGGAGAAGGCCGCGCGCATCCAGCAGCTCAAGGACGAATGGCAGGCGCTGAACGCGCAGGTCAAGGCCGCGGGCGGCCTGCGCATCGTCGCCACCGAGCGCCACGAGTCGCGCCGGATCGACAACCAGCTGCGCGGCCGCTCCGGTCTCCAGGGCGACCCGGGCTCCTCGCGCTTCTACCTGTCGCTCGAGGATCCGCTGATGCGCATCTTCGCGGGCGACCGCGTGCGGGCGATCATGGACCGCCTGAAGATGCCCGAGGGCGAGGCGATCGAGGCCGGCATCGTCTCGCGCAGCCTCGAGGGCGCGCAGCGCAAGGTCGAGGCGCGCAACTTCGACATGCGCAAGCAGCTGCTGGAGTACGACGACGTCGCCAACGACCAGCGCAAGGTGATCTACCAGCAGCGCAACGAGATCCTCGAGGCGAGCTCGCTGGTCAACCAGATCGCCAACCTGCGCGAGGGCACGATGACCGACATCGTGCGCGCCTACGTGCCCGAGGAATCGGTCGAGGAGCAGTGGGACCTGCCGGGCCTCGAGAAGCTGCTGCGCGAGGAATGGCAGTTCGACGCGCCGATCGCCAAGCTGGTCGAGGACAGCGACACCCTCACGGACGAGGACGTCGTCGAGGCGGTCGTGAAGGCGGCGGCCGCGCACTTCCAGGTCAAGCTCGACCTGGTCGGCGAGGCGCAGTTCACGCCCTTCATGCGCATGGTGCTGCTGCAGCACATCGACTCGCACTGGCGCGAACACCTCGCCGCGCTGGACTACCTGCGCCAGGGCATCCACCTGCGCGGCTACGCCCAGAAGAACCCGAAGCAGGAGTACAAGCGCGAGGCCTTCGAGCTGTTCGCGCAGCTCATCGACCTCGTCAAGACGGAGGTCACGCGGGTGCTGATGACGGTGCGCGTGCAGACGCAGGAGCAGGCCGCGGCGGCCGCCCAGGCGATCGAGCGCCGCGCCGAGCAGGTCGACAACGTGCAGTACACGCATCCCAACGAGGACGGCAGCGTGAGCCAGGAGACCGCCGCGGCGCTGGCCGCGCAGCGTGTCGTGTCCTACGGCTTCAGCGACGACCGCCCCGCGGGCATGCCCGAGCTGCCCGACGGCGTGCCGCTGCAGCGCGTCGGCCGCAACGACCCGTGCCCCTGCGGCAGCGGCAAGCGCTTCAAGGAGTGCCACGGCAAGCTGGCGTGACGGCTTGATGACGCGCGCGTCGCTGGCGCGCCGAACCAACGAAGCCGCATCGGCGCCGCCGCGATGCGGCTTTCCTCTTTAGAAGCAAGGTTGAGCACGGACAATCCAGCGCCATGGCCTTCGAGAAGAACTTCTTCCCCCGCCAGGTCGTCGAGGCCGGCAACCGCTGGGACTGGGCGCTGCTGCCCATCGTCCTGGCGGCGATCGTGCTGGCGGCGCTCGGCGGCGTGGGCATGACGCGCCCGTACCACCTCGGCGATCCGATCCCGCTGTCGCTCGACCCCTTGCAGCTGCCGTACTACCTGCTGCGCACGACGCTGCGCATGCTGCTGGCGCTGATGTGCTCGCTGCTGTTCAGCTTCGCCTTCGCGACCGCGGCGGCGCGCTGGCGCGCGGCCGAGAAGGTGCTGGTGCCGCTGCTCGACATCCTGCAGTCGATCCCCATCCTCGGCTTCCTCGCGATCACGGTGACCGGCTTCATCCGCCTGTTCCCCGGCAACCTGTTCGGCGTCGAGTGCGCGGCGATCTTCGCGATCTTCACCTCGCAGGCCTGGAACATGGCGTTCAGCCTGTACCAGTCGATGCGCACCGTGCCGAGCGAGCTGCAGGAGGCCGCGCGCGTGTTCCAGCTGTCGCCCTGGCAGCGCTTCTGGCGCCTGGAGCTGCCGTTCGCGATGCCCGGCCTGCTGTGGAACATGATGATGTCGATGTCGGGCGGCTGGTTCTTCGTCGTCGCGTCGGAGGCGATCTCGGTCTCCAACCAGAACATCAAGCTGCCCGGCGTCGGCTCCTACATCGCGATGGCGATCGAGGCGCGCAACCTGCAGGCGATCGGCTGGGCCATCCTCGGCATGCTGATCGGCATCGTGCTGTACGACCAGCTGCTGTTCCGGCCGCTGGTGGCCTGGGCCGACAAGTTCCGCTTCGAGGAGAGCGGCCAGGAGTCGGCGCCGACCTCGTGGCTGCTGACCTGGTCGCGCCGCAGCGAGCGCATCGCCAAGCTCGCCGCGCGCTTCGCCGAGCTGATCGAGAGCTCGTTCACCTGGTTCCGCCAGGCCTACGACGGCACGTCCATCCGCGCCCGGCCGCTGCCCGCGTCGCCCGCGCTCGCGCGCGCGTGGGACGCGCTGATCGCCGCCGGCGGCCTGTTCGCGATCTACCGGCTCGTGACCTTCGTCGGCGACGAGGTGAGCTTCGCCGAGGTCGGCCACGTGTTCCTGCTCGGCTTCCTCACGATGCTGCGCGTCGTGATCCTGATCGGCCTCGCGGCCCTGGTCTGGGTACCGGTCGGCGTATGGATCGGCATGCGGCCGCAGTGGTCGGGCCGTCTGCAGGCGGTGGCGCAGTTCCTCGCGGCGTTCCCGGCCAACCTGATGTTCCCGGTCTTCGTGGTGTTCATCGTGCACTGGCACCTGAACGCCAACGTCTGGCTGTCGCCGCTGATGGTGTTCGGCACGCAGTGGTACCTGCTGTTCAACGTCATCGCGGGCGCGTCCTCGATCCCGGCGGAGCTGCGCTTCGCCGCCGGCAACATCGGCCTGTCGGGGTGGCTGCGCTGGAAGCGCTTCCTGCTGCCCGCCGTCTTCCCGAGCTTCGTCACCGGCGCCATCACGGCCAGCGGCGGCTCGTGGAACGCGAGCATCGTCTCCGAATACGTCACCTGGGGCAGCACCAAGCTGGAGGCGGCCGGCCTCGGCAGCTACATCGCGCACTCGACCGCCGACGGCGACTTCCCGCGCATCGCGCTGGGCATCGGCGTGATGTGCGTGTTCGTGATGGGCATGAACCACTTCGTGTGGCGCCGCCTCTACCGCATCGCCGAAGAGCGCATGCATTTTTAGTCATGACGACCCCCGCTCACTCCGTTCGCCGCCCCCCGAGGGGGCGCTCGGCTTGCTCCGGAGCGGCCGAGCGCGGCGCCGAGCCTTCCGCCAACCGATAGATTCAACGGACTTTCGACATGGCCCAATCCATCATCGAACTGCACGGCGTGCGCAAGTCCTTCCGCTCGGCGGACGGGCGCCAGCGGCCCGTGCTCGAGGGCGTCGACTTCACGCTGCGCGAGGGCGAGATCGTCGCGCTGCTCGGGCAGTCGGGCTCGGGCAAGAGCACGCTGCTGCGGCTCATGGCCGGCCTGATCGGCGTCGACGCCGGCACCGTGCAGTATCGCGGCCAGCCGCTGTACGGCCCGGCGCGCGCGATCAGCATGGTCTTCCAGTCCTTCGCGCTGTTCCCGTGGCTGACCGTGCAGCAGAACGTCGAGCTCGGGCTGGAGGCGCGCGGCATCGAGCGCGAGGAGCGCGCCGAGCGCGCCCAGAAGGCGATCGACATGATCGGCCTCGCCGGCTTCGAGGGCGCGCTGCCGCGCGAGCTCTCGGGCGGCATGCGCCAGCGCGTGGGCATCGCGCGCGCCCTCGTCACGCAGCCCGACGTGCTGCTGATGGACGAGGCCTTCTCGGCGCTGGACGTGCTCACCGGCGAGCGCCTGCGCGACGACATCCTCGAGCTCTGGGCCCAGGGCGGCATGCCGACCAAGGCGATCCTCGTGGTCTCGCACAACATCGAGGAGGCGGTGATGATGGCCGACCGCGTGCTGGTCTTCGCGAGCGACCCGGGGCGCATCCGCTTCCAGCTCGCGATCAACCTGCCGCGCCCGCGCGTGGCCGACTCGGCCGACGTGCGTTCGCTGATCGACGAGGTCTACGCGCTCATGACCGCGGGCGCGAGCCGTGCCGGCCGCACGACCGAGGAGGCCGGCGAGCCCGCGCTGCGCCTGCACGACCGCCTGCCCGCCGCCGACGTGGCGCGCATGGACGGCCTGCTGGAGCTGCTTGCCGGCGCGCCCTTCCACGGCGAGGCGGACCTGCCCAAGCTGGCCGAGGAATCGGAGCTCACCGACGACGAGCTGCTGCCCGTGGCCAGCGCCATCTCGCTGCTGGGCCTCGCGCGCCTGCAGAGCGGCGACCTGCACCTGACGCTCGCCGGCCGCCGCTACGTCGACGGCGACCACGCGACGCGCCAGCAGCTGTTCGGGCAGCAACTGCTCGAGAACGTGCCGCTCGCGGCGCACATCCGCCACAGCCTCGAGCAAGATCCCGAGCGCGCGCTGCCCGAGCAGCCGTTCCTGCGCCTGCTCGAGCAGCACCTGGACGCCGGCGAGGCCGAGCGCGTCCTGCAGACGGTCATCGAATGGGGACGCCACGGCGAGGTCTTCGAGTACGACTTCCACGCCGGCAGCATCCACCTGCCCGACGACCAGCAGGACGAGCAGGCGTCGAGGAACTCGGTCATCGAGTAAGCGCCGGCGTGACCGGGCCGCGTGGCTCGCCCGGCGGCGGACGCAGCCGCTGACCGCCGCCGTGCATGCGGGCGTCACTGCGCGATCCTAGAATCGCGCTTCTGCCAAAGGAGCCCCTCGCCATGCCCGTCAATCTCGCCGCCCCGAATCCCGCCGACCTGCATCCCGTCCCGGGCGTGCGACTGGGCGTCGCGATGGCCGGCGTGCGCAAGGCCGGCCGCAAGGACCTGGTCGCGCTGGTGCTGGACGCGGGCAGCGTGGTCGCGGGCGTGTTCACGCGCAACCGCTTCTGCGCCGCGCCCGTGCAGGTCTGCCGCGATCACCTGGCCGCTGGCGCCGCCGACGGTGCGGACGGCATCCGCGCGCTCGTGATCAACACCGGCAACGCCAACGCCGGCACCGGCGCGGACGGCCTGGCGCGGGCGCGCCGCACCTGCGCGGACGCCGCCGGCCTGCTGGGCCTGAAGCCGCAGCAGGTGCTGCCGTTCTCGACCGGCGTGATCATGGAGACGCTGCCCGTCGAGCGCATCGCCGCCGCGCTGCCGGCCGCGCTCGCCGACCTCGCGCCCGGTCGCTGGGCCGAGGCCGCGGCCGGCATCATGACCACCGACACCATCCCCAAGGCCGCCTCGACGCAGGCGAACATCGGCGGCCGCACCGTCACCGTCACGGGCATCAGCAAGGGCGCCGGCATGATCCGCCCCAACATGGCGACGATGCTGGGCTTCGTGGCCACCGACGCGGTGGTGGCCCCGGCGGTCGTGCAGGAGCTCGTGCGGCGCGCCGCGGACGCCTCGTTCAACCGCATCACCATCGACGGCGACACGTCGACCAACGACAGCTTCGTGCTGGTGGCCACGCAGCAGGCCGGCCACGCGCGCATCGACTCGCTCGACTCCGAGGACGGCCGCGCGCTGCTGGCGGCGGTCACCAAGGTTTCGCAGCAGCTCGCCCAGGCCATCGTCCGCGACGGCGAGGGCGCGACCAAGTTCATCGCCGTGCAGGTCGACGGCGGCAAGGACGAGGCCGAGTGCCGCCTCGCGGCCTACGCGATCGCGCACTCGCCGCTCGTCAAGACGGCGTTCTTCGCGAGCGATCCGAACCTCGGCCGCATCCTGGCCGCGGTCGGCTACGCGGGCATCGCCGACCTCGACCAGGCGCGCATCGACCTGTTCCTCGACGGCGTCGCGGTCGTCAAGGACGGCGGCCGCCGCGAGGACTACCGCGAGGAGGACGGCGCGCGCGTGATGAAGCAGCAGGAGATCACGGTGCGCATCGACCTGCACCGCGGGGACGCCACGACGACCGTGTGGACCTGCGACTTCTCGTACGACTACGTGAAGATCAACGCGGACTATCGGAGCTGAGGATCCCCTCGTCTTGACGCGCGATGCCGGCCGATGTCGCCTTTTCGCCCGTCGACCGGCAGGGCCTCGCTTGCCGGCGGCAGGCGGCCGCTGCTAGGATCGACGCTCGCTTCCTCCAAGACGCATCGCCCATGAACCGCCGCATCCACGCCCACCGACGACGCCTCGCGCGCGGCGTGGCCTCGCGCGGCTTCGTCGTGGCGGTCGCGCTCGTGGGTGCCGTGGCCCTGCAGCTCGCGGGGCCGCGCCTGCAGTGCCGCCTGGCGTCGATC
>DASVLN010000673.1:0-4224 GCA_036384855.1 Burkholderiaceae bacterium
GGCGCCGCCCCCGCGACGCCCGCCGCGCCGCCGTCCGCGCCGGCGTTCGTGTTCGTGCACGGCAAGCGCCGCCCGGCGCCGCCGCCGCCGCACGAGCCGGTCGGCTTCGACAACCTGAGCGTCCTCACCTGGTCGGACGCCAGGCCGACCATGGTCGTCACCTTCCACGAGCACGCCGGCCGCAGCGCACGCGAGACCGTGCTCCGCCAGTACTGGGAGCTCGACCGCGACGAGTGGAAGATCGCCGCCGAGGGCACGGTGCGCTGATCGCGCGGCCGCGCCGCGCGGCTCGATGCCCGCCGTATCGCGCCTGCGCGCGAATCCATCCGGATCTCCCGCGCGACCGGGCGAGGTGGCATGCCCCTGGGTACGTCGATTGCTGCATCGATGCAATCGCTTACCGGAGCAACCACCATGAACAAGCTATCGCCTGCGACGCTGTTGACGGTCGGCGCGACCCTGATCACGATCGGAGCGACCTTCGGCATCGGCAGGAGCCATGCCGCCACCCGACCCGCCTCCGCCTCCGCCTCGGCCGCCTCGGCCCGCTACCAACAGGACCGCGCCAACTGCCTGGCCGGCAAGACCTACGAGGACCGCAAGACCTGCCTGCGCGAGGCCGCGGCCGCGTTCCAGGCCGCCCGCAGCCACGACCTGGCGAGCGGCGACGCCGAGATGTATGCCGCCAACGAGCGCAAGCGCTGCGATCCGCTGACCGGCGACGACAAGAAGGCCTGCCTGATGCGCGTCGCGGGCCAGGGCACGACCAGCGGCAGCGTCGCCGGCGGGGGCGAGCTGCATACGCTGGTGCAGGAGATCCCCGGCCAGGTGCCTGAGCCCGAGAGCCTGCCGCCCACGGCCGCCGGCACGGCACAGCCACTCGCGCCGCAGCCGGCGCCGTCCCAGCCGTCCGGCAACTGAAGGATCGCCTGCCGTGGATCGATTCCGGGTGGTGGGGCGCCGCACGGCCGGCCGCCGAGGACCGGCGGCTGCCGCTCAGCCGCGCCGTGCCTTCTCGATCGTGGCGATGTCGATCTTGTGCATCGTCATCATCGCGTCGAACGCGCGCTTGGCGGCGGCGCGATCCGGGTCGGTGAACGCGTCGGTCAGCGCGCGCGGGGTGATCTGCCAGGACAGGCCAAAGCGATCCTTGCACCAGCCGCAGGCGCTCTCCTGGCCGCCGTTGCCGACGATGGCGTTCCAGTAGCGGTCGGTCTCGGCCTGGTCGTCGGTCGCCACCTGGAACGAGAACGCCTCGGTGTGGCGGAACTGCGGCCCGCCGTTGAGGCCCAGGCAGGGAATCCCCAGCACCGTGAACTGCACCGTGAGCACGTCGCCCTGCTGGCCGGCGGGATAGTCGCCCGGCGCGCGGTGCACTGCGCCGACGCGACTGTCGGGGAAGGTCTCGGCATAGAAGGTCGCGGCGTCCAGCGCCGTGCCGTCGAACCAGAGGCAGATCGTGTTCTTCGGGATCAAGGTGGTCTCCTGTCGTGTCGCGTCCAGCAGGGATTTGTGTACGCCGTCCACAAGATACCGGCTCAAATGGACAGTGTCCACAAATTTCGCAATTCCCTTCCGGAAACGAACGAGGGCGCCCGCGGGCGCCCTCCTCGGCCGGGCCGTCGGGCAGCCCTACTTGCGCGCCGGCGGCAGGTCCGTGCACGCGCCTTCGGCGACCTCGGCCGCGAGGCCGATCGACTCGCCCAGCGTCGGGTGCGGGTGGATGGTGCGGCCGATGTCGACCGCGTCCGCGCCCATCTCGATGGCCAGCGCGACCTCGCCGATCATGTCGCCCGCGTTCATGCCGACGATGCCGCCGCCGACGATGCGGTGCGTGCCGGCGTCGAACAACAGCTTGGTCTGGCCCTCGTCGCGGCCGTTGGCGATCGCGCGACCCGAGGCCGACCACGGGAACAGGCCCTTCTTGACCGCGATGCCCTGCGCCTTGGCCTGGTCCTCCGTGAGGCCCACCCACGCGACCTCGGGGTCGGTGTAGGCGACGCTCGGGATGACGCGCGCATCGAAGCGCGCATGGGCGTCGCCCGCCGCGACCTCGGCGGCGACGTGGCCCTCGTGCACCGCCTTGTGCGCGAGCATCGGCTGGCCGACGATGTCGCCGATCGCGAAGATGTGCGGCACGTTCGTGCGCATCTGTACGTCCACCGGGATGAAGCCGCGGTCGCCGACGACCACGCCCGCCTTGTCGGCGCCGATCTTCTTGCCGTTGGGCACGCGCCCCACCGCCTGCAGCACGAGGTCGTACATCTCCTCGCGCACGCCGCCCTCGCCCTCGAACTTCACCTTGATGCCGTCCGAGGTCGCCTCCGCGCCCACGGTCTTCGTCTTCAGGAAGATGCTGTCGAAGCGCTTCGCGTTCATCTTCTGCCAGACCTTGACCAGGTCGCGGTCGGCGCCCTGCATCAGGCCGTCCAGCATCTCGACGACATCCAGGCGCGCGCCCAGCGTCGAGTACACGGTGCCCATCTCCAGGCCGATGATGCCGCCGCCGACGATCAGCATCTTCTTCGGCGTGCCGCGCAGCTCCAGCGCGCCGGTCGAGTCGACGATGCGCGGGTCCTGCGGGAAGAACGGCAGGCGCACCGCCTGCGAGCCGGCCGCGATGATGGCCTGCTTGAACTTCACCGTCTTGCTCGAGCCGGTGACCTGCTGGCCCTCGCCCGAGGTCTCGTCGACCTTCAGGTGATGCGGATCCACGAACGCGCCGACGCCGCGCACGACGGTGACCTTGCGCATCTTGGCCATCGCCGCCAGGCCGCCCGTGAGCTTGCCCACGACCTTGCCCTTGTGCGCGCGCAGCTTGTCGAGGTCCACCTTCGGCGCGCCGTAGTCGATGCCCAGCGCGGCGAAATGGCCGACCTCGTCCATCACGGCCGCGACGTGCAGCAGCGCCTTCGACGGGATGCAGCCGACGTTCAGGCAGACGCCGCCCAGCGTGGCGTAGCGTTCGACCAGCACGACCTTCATGCCGAGGTCGGCGGCGCGGAACGCCGCGGAATAGCCACCCGGGCCGCCGCCCAGCACCAGCATGTCGCACTCGAGGTCGGCGCCGCCGGCATACGTGGCAGGGACCGGCGCCGGGCCGGCCGGCGCGTTCACCGGCGCCGCGGCGGGCGCCTGCGACTCCGTGCGTGCCGGCGTGGCCGGCGCACTGGTACCGATGGGCGCCGCGGGAGCGGGCGCCGGCGCGGCCGCGCCCTCGGCGTCCAGCGTCAGCACCACGCTGCCCTGGTTCACCTTGTCGCCGACCTTGACGCGCAGCTCCTTGACGACGCCCGCCGCCGACGACGGGATCTCCATCGACGCCTTGTCGCTCTCGACGGTGATGAGGCTCTGCTCCTGCTTGACGGCGTCGCCCGGCTTGACCAGCACCTCGATGACGCCGACGTCCTTGAAGTCGCCGATGTCCGGCACTTGCACTTCGATCACGGCCATGTGTGTCTCGCTTGGTGTTCGTTGTTCGTGACCGGCGCGATCACAGCATCACGCGACGGAAGTCGGCGAGGATCTGGCCCAGGTACGCGTTGAAGCGCGCGGCCGCGGCGCCGTCGACGACGCGGTGGTCCCACGACAGCGACAGCGGCAGGATGAGGCGCGGCACGAAGGCCTTGCCGTCCCACACCGGCTTCATGAAGCTCTTGCAGACGCCCAGGATCGCGACTTCCGGCGCGTTGATGATCGGCGTGAAGTAGGTGCCGCCGATGCCGCCCAGCGAGCTGATCGAGAAGCAGCCGCCGGTCATGTCGGCCGGGCCCAGCTTGCCGTCGCGCGCCTTGGCCGCGAGCTCGCCCATCTCCCTGGCGATCTGCACGACGCCCTTCTGGTCGGCGTCGCGGATGACGGGCACGACCAGGCCGTTGGGCGTGTCGGCGGCGAAGCCGATGTGGAAGTACTTCTTCAGGACGATCTGCTCGCCGTCCAGCGACGCGTTGAACTCCGGGAACTTCTTCAGCGCCGCGACGCAGGCCTTGATCAGGAACGCGAGCATCGTGACCTTGACGCCGGCCTTCTCGTACTCCTTGTTCAGCGTGACGCGGAAGGCCTCGAGCTCGGTGATGTCGGCGTCGTCGTGGTTGGTGACGTGCGGGATCACCACCCAGTTGCGATGCAGGTTCGCGCCCGAGATCTTCTTGATGCGCGAGAGGTCCTTGCGCTCCACGACGCCGAACTTCTCGAAGTCTACCTTGGGCCACGGCAGCAGGCCCG
>DASVLN010000674.1:0-1826 GCA_036384855.1 Burkholderiaceae bacterium
TCGGCGCCGGCAGGGCGGCCGCGGCCTCGGGCCAGTCCTGGGCCGGGAACAGCGCGACCGTCACGTTGTCGTAGGGCAGCCCCTCGACGCTGTCGACGACGAGCGCCTTGATCTGGCCGACGCTGCCCGAGAGGTCGACCCCCGGCCGGTGCTTGATGAAGACCGCGGCCGCGGCGGGCTGCGGCTTGTCGGCGAGCGGATCCTTCTCCGGCAGCGCGAGCTGCACCCGCGCGACGACGACGCCGTCGATGTGCGACAGCGTGTTGGCGATCTCCTGCGACAGCGCGTGCGTGAGGCGCGCGTGCTCCTCGACCGGCGTCGAGACGAAGCCGTCCTTCTTGAACACGCGGCCCATGGAGTCGAAGCTGTCGCGCGGATAGCCGTTGGCGCGCAGCACGGTGATGGCGCGCGCGAAGTCGGACTGCGGGGCGACGACGGCGAAGGTCTGGCCCTCGCGCGCCTCCTTGTCCGCGGTCAGGCCGGCGTTGCGCAGGACGGCCACCATCTCGTTGGCCTGCTCCTCGTCGAGCTGCGCGTAGAGATCCTGCTGGCCGCAGGCGGCGAGCAGCGCCGCCGCCACGAGCGGAAGCGCGAGTCGGCGCACGCTGCGAAACAGCGCGTTCATCGGGGAACCTCCGGCCTCGCGGCCTGCGGTGCGAGCGCCTTCGGTCGGCCGGGCGGCATTCATGGCGTCAGCTCTGCTGGCGGAACAGCTGCTGCACGCCGTCGGACGCGCGGTTGGCCATGTTGGAGGTCAGCTCGCAATGGAACATGAACTCCTGGCAGCGCACCGTCAGCTGCACCATGTCGCCGGGCGACATCTCGGGCCCGGCGCGCAGCGCGGCGGCGGCGTCGGCCTGCAGGCTGGTCGCCTCGCCGTTGATGTGCTCCAGCGGCTGGAAGAGCGCCTGCACCGCGGGGCTGACGCGGTTGTCGGCGTGCGTCTGCAGCTCGCCCTGGCCACCGCGGGCGGCGGCGGCGCGCAGCGCTTCCTGGAAGCCGGACAGGTCGGTCAGCGAAACGCCGTAGCCGGCCTGCAGGCCGTGGCCGGCGCCGGTGGCTGCCGGCGGCAACGCCGCGTGGAGCGCGGCGGCGGAGAGGTCGATCGTCATCCGGGGTCCTCCATGGCGATACCGGGCGGGTATCACCGGAAATCGGGATCGCGGGCGGCGCGGCGGCCGCCCGCGGGGCGTCGGCGCGCGCGCCGTCAGCCCTTGCGCGCCATCGTGTCGAGCGCCTGGCCGACCGAGTTCAGCGAGGTGTGCGAGCTGTCCGACAGGTAGCCCATGCGCAGCGACTCGGTGGTCAGCATCGTGATGGCCTGGGGATCGTCCTGGCCGCTGCCGATCGAGTCGGACATCGACGAGATCTTGTTCGCCTCGTTGTCGAGCGTGTTGCTCCAGGCCTGGGCCATCGCCTGGAACCAGTCGCCGGAGCCGTTGCCCGAGTCCGAGGGCGAGCTCGTGGCGACCGGCGCGGCGGCCAGCGCGGACAGGGAGGAATCGAGGGTGGTGGTGGTCATGGGGTCTCTCCTTGGTTGGATGGGGGGTCAGAAGTCGAGCTCGCTCTGGCGCCCGTCCCGCGACAGGACGACGCGGTGCGGTTCGATGGCCTCGACACGGTGTCCGGTGGGCAGGAGCGCACCGATGAAGTAGCGCGTGCCGTCGGCAGTCGCCACGTAGGGAGCGTCGCCCGGCACGATGGCCGCGACGCGCTTGCCCGGGTCGTCCGCCACGGGCCTGTCCTGGGGTGCCGGGGCGGGCGGGTCGTTGCGCACGACGAGCTCGCGCAGGCCGGCGACGTCGCGGCGCGCGGTCTGGCCGGCG
>DASVLN010000675.1:0-2805 GCA_036384855.1 Burkholderiaceae bacterium
CGCGGCGGCATCGGACGCCCAGTGGACGACGGCCCCGCGGGCCGCGTCGATCGTGACGGCCCCGGCGCCGCGCGCCGGGCCGCACGGCGGGATCAGACCGGCACGAAGCCCGCGGCCTTGTAGGCGGCGGCCACGGCGTCCTTGCCGACGCGGCCCTCCATCTCCTTGTGCACCGGCATCAGCGCCTTCTTCCATTCGAGGATCTCGGCGGCCGTCGGCTGGTAGACCGTGGTCTTGCCGCTCGCCTTGATCTTCTCGAGGTCCTGCGAGTTCTCGGTCGCGGCGATCGCGTTGGCGTAGACGGTGGCGTCGTGCATGCAGCCGTCCAGCGTCGTGCGGATGTCGTTGGGCAGGCCGTCCCAGAACTTCTTGTTGACGATGGCGGCGTAGGCGAGGTGGCCGTGGTTGGACAGCGTCATGTGCTTCTGCACCTCGTAGATCTTCTGCGTCCAGAAGTTCGACGGCGTGCCCTCGGTGCCGTCGACGACGCCCGACTGCAGCGCCTGGTACAGCTCGCTGAAGGCCATGACCTGCGGGATCGCGCCGAGGGCGCGCATCTGGGCGTCCAGCACCTTGGACGACTGGATGCGCATCTTCAGGCCCTTGAAGTCGGCCACGTGGTGCAGAGGCCGGTTCGCGCTCATGATGTGGAAGCCGTTGTCCCAGTACGCCATGCCGCGGATGCCCTTGGGCTCGAGCTTGGCGAACAGCTCCTTGCCCAGCGCGCCCTCGGTGACCGCGCGGAAGGCTTCGGTGTCCTTGAACAGGAAGGGCAGGTCGAAGACCTCGAATTCCTTGACGCCCAGCGGGCCGAACTTGGACAGCGACGGGGCGAGCATCTGCACGGAGCCGAGCTGCAGGGCCTCCATCTCCTCCTTGTCCTTGTACAACTGGCTGTTCGGATAGACCTCGACCTTGACCTTGCCGTTGGTGCGCTGCTCGGCGAGCTCCTTGAAGCGCATGGCGCCCTTGCCCTTGGGCGTGTCGGGCGCCACGACGTGGCTGAACTTGATCGTGATCGGGGCCTGCGCGCGCGCGGTGGACGCGATGCCGGCGGCGGCGAAGGCGGCGGCGGCGCCCAGGATCTGGCGGCGGGACGGTTGGGTCATGGTGCGTTGTCTCCTGAGATGTTCGTCGGGGTGGGGATCCGGTCATGCCGGGGCGGCGCCCGCTCGGGTCGGGGCCTGCGCCGGGGGGCGCGCACGGACGCGCCGAAGTGGGACGGATTGTCGGCAGCGCGGCCGCGTCGCGGAAATTGTGGACTCCCACATCCGCCGGACGCCGGCCGGGCCGCGGTCCGGGAGAGCCCCTAGACTTCGCCGATGGCCATCGAACCGCCCTCCGAGCTGCCGCTGCCGCCCTCGCCCCTGCCGGCGGCGCCGGTCGGCCGCGCCTGGGCGCGCCATCTCGCGCGGCGCGGCGCGTGGTGGTGGGTGCCGCTCGTGCTGTCGGGGCTGTTCACCGTGTCGGTGGCGGCGTGGCTGCAGCACTCCGACAGCGTCGACCTCGAGTCGCGCCAGCGCCAGCTGATCACCGACTCGCTCTCGCTCGAAAGCCAGATCGGCGACCGCGTGGCCGAGGAGCAGCGCGAGCTCGACGCCCTCGCGCGCAGCTTCGACCCGAGCTTGCCGGCCACGGCGCTCGCGCAGCAGGAGGAGGTGACCGACGGCCTCGCGCGCCTGTGGCAGAGCATCAGCTGGG
Source organism: Burkholderiaceae bacterium (assembly GCA_036384855.1). Classification (GTDB taxonomy): domain Bacteria; phylum Pseudomonadota; class Gammaproteobacteria; order Burkholderiales; family Burkholderiaceae_C; genus Scleromatobacter. Next base: position 1,702 of record DASVLN010000675.1, read on the forward strand.
TCGACGCCGACGAGCGCCTGCGGGCCGTGGTGCCGGAGCGCGCCGACCTCGTCGTCGGCGACCGCCCGGGCATCAGCGCGCACCTGGTCGCGGCGCTGCACGACGCGGCGGGCAATCCGGCGGGGCACCTGGTCGTGCGCTACTCGCCCGGGCTGCTGCTGCGGCAGACGGTGCCGTGGTGGCTCGCGCACGAGTACAACGTGCGGCTCGTCGACGGCTTCGGCCAGGTCACGGCCGATCCGCTGCATGCCGGGGCGGCGACGTTCTCGCCCGCGGAGTCGCACCGCCACAGCCTCGAGCCGGCGATGGCCGACACCTACCTCGAGCTGTCGCTGAAGGAGTCGCCGGTGCCGTGGTTCCTGCGCGTGCCGGTGGTGCTGATGGGCGTGTTCCTCGTGCTCATCGGCGCGGTGACCGCCTTGCTGCGCTGGCAGATGAACGAGCTGCTGCGCACGCAGGCCGCGCTGCGCACGGAGGCGGCGTGGCGCCAGGCGATGGAGGACTCGCTGATCGTCGGCCTGCGCGCGCGCGACAACGAGGGGCGGCTGGTATACGTCAACCGCGCGTTCTGCGACCTCGTCGGCTACGGGCCCGAGGCACTGATCGGCCGCGCCACGCCGATGCCCTACTGGCCGCCCGACGCGATCGCCGACAGCCTCTCGCGCCACCTGCGCAACATGGCGGGCGGCGCGCCGCGCGAAGGCTACGAGGCGCGCTGGGTGCGCGCGGACGGGCGCCTCATCGACGTCATGATCTTCGAGGCGCCGCTGGTCGACGCGAGCGGCCGGCGCATCGGCCTGATGGGCTCGATCCTGGACATCACCGAGCGCAAGCGCCTCGAGGAGCGCGAACGCCACCGCACGGACGCCGTCGCGCACCAGGCGCGGCTGACGATGCTGGGCGAGGTCGCCTCCGCGCTCGCGCACCAGCTGAACCAGCCGCTGACCTCGATCACCGGCTACGCGGCCGGCGTCAAGCGCCTGCTCGAACGCGCCGGGCAGCCGGACGCGCGGCTCGTCGACGCGATGACGCGCCTGGGCGACCAGGCCGCGGAGGCGGGCCGCATCGTCAAGCGCATCCGCGAGTTCCTCACGCGCCGCGCGC
>DASVLN010000676.1:0-6675 GCA_036384855.1 Burkholderiaceae bacterium
GTGAGCGCGGCCTCGACGGGGGTCGTGGCCTCGGTGATGTCGTGGCCGTAGAGGCACAGGCCGGCTTCCAGGCGCAGCGAGTCGCGCGCGCCCAGGCCGACGGGCTTGACCTCGGGCTGCGCGAGCAGCGTGCGGGCGAGCTTCTCGGCGTCGGCGGCGGCCACCGAGATCTCGAAGCCGTCCTCGCCGGTGTAGCCCGAGCGCGTGACGTAGCACGGGATGCCGGCGACGTCGAAGAAGCCGCCGGTCATGAACGTGAGCTTCTCGATGCCGGGCGCGAGGCGCGCGATCGCGTGCACGGCCATCGGGCCCTGCAGCGCGAGCAGCGCGCGGTCGAACATCGTGACGATCCGGCAGCGTTCGCCGATGTGCGCGCGCAGGTGCGCGAGGTCGGCCTCCTTGCAGGCCGCGTTGACGATCACCATCAGGCCGTCCTCGCGGCGCGTGATCATCAGGTCGTCGAGGATGCCGCCCTGGGCGTTGGTGAAGAAGCCGTAGCGCTGCCTGTTCAGCCCGAGGTCGACGACGTCGACGGGCACCAGGGTCTCGAGCGCGGCCGCGGCGTCTTCGCCCTGCAGCAGGAGCTGGCCCATGTGCGAGACGTCGAAGAGCGCGGCCTCGTGGCGGCACTGCCGGTGCTCGGCCAGGATGCCGGTGGGGTACTGCACCGGCATGGCGTAGCCGGCGAAGGGCACCATGCGGGCGCCGAGTTCGAGGTGCAGGGCGTGCAGCGGGGTCTGCAGCAGCGGGGCGGAGGTGTCAGCGGACATGGTCGTTCCTTCGAGGGCCAATCGATCCGCCCATGATGGCGGCTTGAATTGCCCTCGCTGTCCGCTTTACCTGAGAGATTGGCGGTGCCGGGATTGCCGGCGGCCGCTTGCCCCTTCGGTGGACGGGCTCGCATGCCGTCTCCGGCGAACCACCCGTCTCTCTCCAGTGAGGAACGCCCTGGCGGGCGCCTTCGTCAGTCCTTTTGCCTGAGCGTTCGGGGATGGCAGTCCCCTGCGCCTTCGGCGGCCCGATGAAGGGCTCTCTCCTGACAAGCCCGCAGTCTAGCATCGTCGCGCGGGACGCGGCCACCGGCCCGTCCCGCGCGCGGCGATCACTTGCCCGCGGCGGCCTTGTCGACCTTGGCCTTGTCCTCGGCCTTGGTCTCGTCGGCCTTGGCCTTGGCCTTCGCGCGATCGGCCTTGGTCGAGGCGTGGGTCTTCTCGGCGCTCTTGTCGGCCGATGCGTCCTTCTTGGCCTCCTTGGCGTTGGCCTCCGCGTCGGTCTTCTCGGCCTTGGCCTCTTCCTTGGCCTTGTCGCCGGCGTCGGCCTTGTCGACCTTGGCCTGCGCCTTCGACTTGCTCTTCTCGGCATCGGCGTGCGCCTCGGCCTTCTTCTTCGACGCCTTCTGGTCGGCCTTGGCGTCCTTCTTGTCGGCCTTGGCGTCCGTCTTGGCTTCCTTCTGTTCCGCCTTGGCGTCGTTCTTCTCGGCCTTCGCCTCCGCCTTCGAGACGTCCGCGCTCGAGGCGGCCGGCGCCTGGGCCATGGCCAGCGAGACGCCGAGGGAAGCGATGAGGGCAGCAAGCAGCTTGTTCATGTGAAAGGTTCCTGGTTGGTTTCTCGGGAGGGTCGACCGAACTGTCAGGCCCGTGCGTGTACAACGCGGGGCCCGGGACGGTTCGTTGACGCGATACGTAGAAGCCGCTGTCCGGGCTCGACAGCGCGGCTGCGCATGGCATTTCGCGTGCCCGCCTGCCCGGCGGGGCGCGTCCGGACATACCCCAGGCTGTATGCGCGCGCCGACGCGGCGGCACCCCTGCGCGATTCCGCGCGGACAGGTTCAGGCAGGTGCGACGCGCCGGGCTCGCAGCCGCGAGGCGCTCAGGGCGGCAGCCCCGAGCGCGAGCGCGACGGCGATCACGAGGCACACGTGCTCGGCGTCCCGCGCGGCGACGCGAAAGACGAGCGCCGCGATCGTGGCGCCGCTGGTCATGCCCGTCAGCCGCGCCGTGGCCAGCATCCCGCCGGCCGCGCCGGCGCGCTCGCGCGGCGCGCTGCCCAGCAGGGTGCGGTTGTTGGGGGCCTGGAAGAAGCCGAAGCCCACGCCGCACAGGCCCATGCGCCAGAGGATGTCGGGCGTCGCCGCCTCGGCCGGCAGCGCGGCGAGCAACCCGAGCCCGCTTGCCAGGAGCAGCAGCCCCGCGCTGCCGAGGATCGCGGCGGGGATGCGGTCGGCCAGGCGGCCCGCCAGCGGCGCGACGAGGCCGACCCCGACCGGCCAGGGCGTCATCAGCAGGCCGGTCTGCACCTGGTCGCGGTGCAGGGCCGACTGGAACCAGAACGGCAGCGCGAGGAAGGCCAGCATGTAGGCCGCGAACGAGCAGATCGAGGTCGCCGTCGACAGCCCGAAGATCGGGATGCGCAGCAGGTCGATCGGGATCAGCGGCCTGGCCTCGTGGCGCTCGCGCAGGAACAGCGCGGCGCCCGCGGCCGCGGCGCCGGCAAGCTCGGCCGCCGCGGTGCGGACGCCGCCGTGGTCGTGCGTGAGCATGTCCACGCCGATGAAGAACAGGCCGAACGCGAGCGCGCTGAGCGCCGCGCTGCCCCAGTCGAGCGCGCGGTCCGACCGCGTCGACCACGGCAGCACGCGCGCGGCGAAGACGACATTGGCGACGCCGATCGGGACGTTGATCGCGAACAGCCACTCCCACGGCCCGACGGCCAGCACCCCCGAGGCCACCGTCGGTCCGATGGCCCCCGCGGCCGACACGACGAGCGCGTTGAGTCCCACGCCCCGGCCCAGCGAGGCCTGGGGGTAGGTGTAGCGCACCAGCGCGCCGTTGACGGCCATGATGCCCGCCGCACCCAGGCCCTGGCCGATGCGCGAGAGGATCAACGCGGCCAGGGATCCCGACAGCGCGCAGGCGAGCGAGCCGGCCGTGAACAGCGCGAGGCCCGCGAGGTAGACGCGCCGGTAGCCGATCCGCTCGCCGAGCGCGGCCAGCGGCAGCAGCAGCACGACGATCGCGAGCTGGTACGCGTTGATCACCCATACCGCCCCGGCCGGGTCGACGCCCAGCTGGCGCGCGATCGAGGGCAGCGCGATGTTGGCCACCGACGAGTCGAGCACCGCCATCGTGATGCCCACGGCGATGGCGAGCATGGACGCGTAGCGCTGCGGCAGCGGGAGGCCGTCGGGATGGATGGTGCGGATCAGGATGGGCTCCGGGTCGGGCAAGGCGGCGAGGACAGGCGCTGCGCGGGTCGCACGCGGGCGGCGCCGGAATGCGCGGGCGACGGACCACCCGTCGCGGCATCATCGGGGAGCAACCCGCGCGCCAAGATGATCTCCGACCACCCCCTCCGCCTTGCCGCCCGTGTCGACGCCACCGCGATCGCGGCGCTGTCGCGCGACGGGATCGAGCACGGCCTGCCGTGGCGCTGGCGCGCGCCGCGCGTGCGGCAGGCGATCGACGATCCCGCCACCAACGTCGTCGTCGCCGGCCCGCCCGGCGAGCTGCGCGGCTTCGGGATCATGTCCTACGGCGACGACGACGCCCACCTGCTGCTGTTGGCCGTGCGCGACTCGTGGCGTCGGCGCGGCGTCGGTACGGCGATGCTGCAGTGGCTCGAGGCCGCCGCATGCGTCGCCGGCGCACGCCGCGTCCGCCTCGAGGCGCGGCGGGACAACGAGGCCGCGCGCAGCTTCTACAACGAACACGGCTACCACGAGCGCGACCTCGCCCCGCGCATGTACGGCGGGCGGCTGGACGGCGTGCATCTGGAGAAGTGGCTGCGGCCGCGCGAGGGCGGATGAGTCCCGAGCTGCGCGCGACGCCGGAAACGAAAAGACCGCCAGGCGGGCGGTCCTTCGAGGGGTGCCAGAGTGTCTGCCGGCGAGATTCAGAAGAGCATCATGTCTTCACGAGCTGATCATACGGAGTCAGTCCCGGCTCTTGCTTCCGCGCGACTTCATAGAGCTGTTTTAGCTCTTCCGCGGCCTTGTCGAACGCCATCAGAAGCTCCTGGTCGTCGGGAAGAAGTTCGTCCAGTTGGCCACCGACCGCCGCAACGATTCGCTCTGCCTCGGCATGAACGGCCTGAATGGACATCATGAGGGTGCTGCCGGAGATGTTCACTTCTGTCCCTTCGATTCGGCGAGGTACTTGACCAGGGCGCACCGCGCGAGGTCGTCGAGCGCTCCCTTGTAGGCGTCGAGCCGCATGATGCCGGCCCTCGGTTCGATCTGATAGTGGTTTGCCTGGAAGCGCTTGTTGTAGTCCGTGAAGCGGACGACGATGGACGCAGGGACTTCCGTTCCCTCCGGAATGACGAACGACCACCAGAACTTGCTCGGGAAGACGTTCTCGCGATCGAAGAGCGACGTGCCCTTGAAAGGCGCAACCATCATCTGGCCGTCCTTCCCCGGAAAGGGATGCGTGTCGGCGGGGCGCACGCGCTGCACGGAGCCTTCGGGCGTGTTCTGGGTGTAGGGCTTGTCCTCGAATGAGGGATGGAGCACGGCCGGCGCTGGTGCGTCGCCGACTATCGGGCCGTCAGGGAAGTCCTCTCGGCGGATACTTCTGTACAGGCGTGCGGATGTGGTCGTCATGGCGAAGGCGAAGGACACAGGCGTCGAATGATGCCGCGACAACGCAGCCGCGTCCCTCCCCACGACGAGGGGTTCTCAGCCAACGCCGGACGCGCCCAGGAGCGAGACCCGCACCCAGGCGCCACTGCTGACTTTATGACCGGAAACGAAAAGACCGCCACGCGGGCGGTCCTTCGAGGGGTGTTAGGTGACGAGCCTGACCCCGGCACTGGTCACAACAGTTAGGGCTGCTTCGTTCCCGACCTGACCCGGTTGGCCGTGCTTCCATGCGAGGAGGCCCGTCGCTGCGTATTGTAGGCGATCTCGCGGCGCTCCACGGCCGGGCAGAAAGAAAAGCGCCTCGCGCGCGGCCATGGGCCCTCGGGCGAGGCGCCGTGCGCATCCGAGCGCTCGGGCGTGTTCAGCGCAGTTGCAGGTCGTCGTCGCCGAAGCGCACGCCGATGGGCTCGATGAGAAGCTGCTTCGGGCCGTCCTCGACGCGGCCGGCGATCCACGCGCCGATGCCGAGGTCCTGGGCGATCTTCACCGCCTGCTCCGCCTGGCCGGCCGGCATGAAGAGGGCGAAGCCGGCGCCCATGTTGAGCGTCGAGTAGGCCTCGCGGTCGTCCTGCTTCGCGTGCTGCTGGATGAACTTGAGCACCGGCGGCACCGGCGGCACCTGCGTGATGCGGTAGGTGAAGGGCTTCGGATGGCGGAGCAGCTTGCGCCAGCCGTGGCCCGTGACGTTGGCGCTGTAGTGCACCGTCAGGCCGGCCTTGGCGAGGCCTTCGGTGACGGGCGAGTACAGCGTCGTCGGCGCAAGCAGCGCCTCGCCGTACGACAGTCCCGGCTCGACCGGCGTCATGTAGCCGTGCGGCAGGCGCTCGACGAGCTTGCGCGCGAGGCTCAGGCCGTTGGCGTGGATCCCGCTCGACGCGAGTAGCACGATGGCGTCGCCGGCCTGCAGCTCGTCGCCGACCGACAGGCGCGACTTCGGGCTGACGATGCCGGTGCACGACGAGGCGAGATCGATGCGGCCGCCCTCGACGATGCCCGCGAGCGCCGGCGTCTCGCCGCCGCCCCAGGCGACGCCGCAGGTGTCGCAGGCCGCCTTCCAGCCGTCCACGAGTGCCTTGGCCCGCAGCTTGTCGCCGAACCAGTCGCTGCCGCCGGCGGCCCAGTAGGCCTGCACGACCAGCGGCGTCGCGCCGACGGTGATGAGGTCGTTGATCGACATCGCGATCGTGTCCTGGGCGATGCCCGCGTAGAAGCTGCGGCCGGTGAGCTCGGCCATCTCGTCGGCAACCAGCGCCTTCGATCCCAGGCATTCGACGATGCTGGCGAGGTAGAACGGGCCGACGTCGACGACGTAGGCCGACTCGCCGCGCGAGGCGGCGACTTCCGAGAAACCGTGGCCGGCGAGGGCGCCCGCCGTCGCGGCGGCGGCGCGCTGGGCGGCGACCTTCAGCGGGTCGATCAGGTCATAGTTGACGCCGGCCTGCTCGTAGCTGAGCGTGTCCGGGTGGCTGGAAGAGGAATGCGAGCTCATCCCGGGATTATCGGTCACGCCGATGGGGCCGGATCCGGCCCGTGCGCCATCGGTAGAATCGGCTCGATGAGTTACGTCGTCCTCGCACGCAAGTACCGCCCGCGCCGCTTCGAGCAGATGGTGGGGCAGGACCACGTCGTGCGCGCGCTGACGCACGCGCTCGAGCAGGGCCGCCTGCACCACGCCTACCTGTTCACCGGCACGCGCGGCATCGGCAAGACGACGGTCTCGCGCATCCTCGCCAAGAGCCTGAACTGCACCGGCCCGGACGGCCAGGGCGGCATCACGGCCCACCCCTGCGGCCAGTGCACGGCCTGCACGGAGATCGACGCCGACCGCTACATCGACTACGTCGAGCTCGACGCCGCGTCCAATCGGTCGATCGACGAGATCCGCGACCTCATCGAGCGCGCCGCTTACAAGCCGAGCGTGGGCCGCTACAAGGTCTTCATGATCGACGAGGCGCACCAGCTCACGAAGGACGCCTTCAACGCGCTGCTGAAGACGCTGGAGGAGCCGCCCGAGTACCTGAAGTTCGTGCTGGCGA
>DASVLN010000677.1:0-7964 GCA_036384855.1 Burkholderiaceae bacterium
GCAGCTCGTCCGCGCCGGCGGCGTTCAGCGCCAGCAGCTCCCCGCCCAGCGCCTCGGGCATGGTCGCGTGGGCGTCGGCGAGCACGCGCAGTCCCGCCCCGCCGGCCGCGAAATCGACGAGCACGCCGTCGACGCCGTCCATCGACGTGCCGCTCATCAGTCCGATGTAGAGGGTCATGATGTGACGACGCGCCGCGGAGTCGGCCCGGCGGCGCGTCGGTGGTTCCGGGACAGGCCCGATCGTAGCCGGGCGGCCCGGTGCGTCAGTCGATGCGGCCGACGCGTCCGTTGAGCGTCTCGGCCACGCCGAGCTCCGACTTCAGCTCCCCGGCCAGCGAGGCGAAGCGCGGCCGCGAGGCGTCGTCGAGCGTGAGCGTCTCGGCCGACTTGGCGATGGTGAGCGGATCCTTGACGACGCCGGCGACGCGGAACTCGAAATGCAGGTGCGGGCCCGTGGCCCAGCCGGTCATGCCGACGTCGCCGATGTGATCGCCCTGCGACACATGCTGGCCGCGCACGACGTCGATCTTGCTCAGGTGCGCGTAGACCGTCATGCGATTGTCCGAGTGCTGCACCTGGATCACGTTGCCGTAGCCGTTCTGCACGCCCGCGAACGCGACGACGCCGTCGCCCACGACATGCACCGGCGTGCCGATCGGGGCGCCGTAGTCGACGCCCTCGTGGCGCTTCCACTGCTTGAGGATCGGGTGGAAGCGCATCGAGAACCCCGACGTGATGCGCGTGAAGGCCAGGGGGCTCGCGAGGAACGCCCGGTGCTTGCTGCGGCCGTCCATGTCGAAATAGGCGCCCTTGCCGCTGGCGTCCTGGAACCAGACCGAGGAGAACGCGTGGCCGTTGTTGACGAACTCCGCGGCCAGCACGCGGCCCGCGCCCTGGTTCCAGGGCACCGGCTCGCCGTCGGCGGTCAGCGCCTCGTAGACGACGCTGAACGTGTCGCCCTTGCGCAGCTCGCGGCGGAAGTCGACGTCGGTCGAGAACATGTCCGCCATCTGGGTGGCGACCGGATCGGGGATGCTCGCCTCGTCCGTCGCCGCGAACAGCGAGGTGCGCACGGTACCCGAGGCGAGGCGCGTCGTCGTGCCGAACGGCACGGTCTCGACCTTGCTCGCGAAGCCGTGCTCGCCGCGGGCGATGGTCAGGCGCGTGAAGTGGGGCGAGAACTGGTCGTCGCGCTCCGCCGGGTAGCGAGCGACGAGCCGGGTCAGCCGGCCATCGTCGTCGGTCGTAGCCGAGACGAGCTTGCCCGCACGGCCCTGCCAGAGCTTGCGCGACGTGGGATCGGACTGCAGGAAGGCGGCGAACTCGGCGTCCGTGACACCCAGCCGCTTGGACAGCGTCGCTGCGGTGTCGTTGCCGCGCGTGACGTCGCTGCGCGACAGCGCGAGGTGCTGCGCGGCGAGGGCGTCCAGCTGGGCGTCGAGATTCTCGGGCGCGTAGGCCTCGGTGATCGTGCGGCGCGGCAGGTCGGCCGCGTCCGGCGCCATCGGCGCGATGCCGAAGGCGGCGACGGCGAAGCCACCGAGCAGGGTGGCGGCGCCGGTGGCAAGCTTGCGGGGGTGGGCATGCGCCCAGCGCGCGACGCGGCCGAGCAGGGACTGGACGGCGGTGTCGACCGCCTGTTCAACGGGGCTCAGGGGATCCAACGACGATCTCTTCAGCGGGGGGAGCCGGGTGTCGCGATTGCCGCGAAGCCCTCTCCGGTTTTCAGGAATCCGCACCCTCGACAGGCATCACCTGGCCGTGCGCGCGCTTAGAATTCAGTGACGGATCGCCGCTTTTGTTGATGAAAGACAACGGAAGCGGCAAAGACACTTTGATTTAGCTCGCCGGATCGGCGGCTCCATGGTAGAGCCGCGATCGATCCGCGCGAGCGACTATAGCAGTGCGTTGTAAAGTCGCTCCCCCGAAAGAGGGACTTTACACACCGTTTTCCTCGTGGTTTACCCGCGCCGCCGCCGACTTCCCCTGCCGATGAACGACCTCACCGCCGCCCCCGCCCATCCCGTCACCGACCGCGTGCGCGAGGCGCTCGCGGTCAGCCTGCGCGGCTGCGACGAACTGCTGCCCGAGTCGGACTGGGTGAAGAAGCTGGCGCGATCGGAAGCCACCGGCACGCCGCTGCGCATCAAGCTGGGCCTGGATCCGACGGCGCCCGACATCCACGTCGGCCACACCGTCGTGCTCAACAAGATGCGCCAGCTGCAGGACCTGGGGCACACGGTGATCTTCCTGATCGGGGACTTCACGTCCCTGATCGGCGACCCGTCGGGCCGCAACTCGACCCGCCCGCCGCTGACGCACGAGCAGATCAAGGCCAACGCCGAGACCTACTACCGGCAGGCGAGCCTGGTGCTCGACTCGTCGAGGACCGAGATCCGCTACAACAGCGAGTGGAGCGACCCGCTCGGCGCCCGCGGCATGATCCAGCTCGCCGCCAAGTACACCGTCGCGCGCATGATGGAGCGCGACGACTTCACCAAGCGCTTCACGGCCCAGACGCCCATCAGCGTGCACGAGTTCCTCTACCCGCTGATGCAGGGCTACGACTCGGTGGCGCTCAGGAGCGACCTCGAGCTCGGCGGCACCGACCAGAAGTTCAACCTGCTCGTGGGCCGCCACCTGCAGCAGGAATACGGCCAGGAGCCGCAGTGCATCCTCACGATGCCGCTGCTGGAGGGGCTGGACGGCGTCGAGAAGATGTCGAAGTCCAAGAACAACTACGTGGGCATCGCGGAGCCCGCCAACACGATGTACGCGAAGATCCTGTCGATCAGCGACGTGCAGATGTGGAAGTGGTTCACGTTGCTGAGCTTCCGCTCCGAGGCCGAGATCGCGAAGCTGAAGGCGGAGGTCGACGGCGGGCGCAACCCGATGGAGGCCAAGGTGATGCTCGCCAAGGAGATCACGGCGCGCTTCCATTCGGCGGCGGCGGCCGACGCGGCCGAGGCGGACTTCCGCAACCGCTCGCGCGGCGGCATCCCCGACGACGTGAAGGACGTCGCGCTGGCCGGCGCGCCGATGCCGATCGCCGCGCTGCTCAGACAGGCGGGGCTCGTCGAGTCCAACAGCGAGGGCAACCGCATGATCGACCAGGGCGGCGTGCGCATCGACCAGGTCGTCGTCAGCGACAAGGGACTCAAGGTCGACGCCGGCACGTACGTGTTCCAGGTCGGCAAGCGCAAGTTCGCGCGCGTGACGCTCAGCGCCTGAGCGTCAGCCGTTCTTCTGCAGGTACTTCAGCAGCGGCTCGTCGTAGGCCGCGCTGCCATGGTGCGCGAAGGCGATCGCAGGATCGATCAGCACCTCGCCGCCGATCGCGCGCCAGCGGTCGCAGAAGGCGAAGTCCTCGCCGATGAACTGGCCGCCGTCGACGACGGTGTCGAACAGCGCGTACAGGTGTTCGTCGGCCGGATCGGTCGGATTGCGCAGCTTGAGGTGCGGATGGGCTGCGACCATGCGCTCGATGCAGTCGCGGCGCAGCCGCATGAAGCCGGTGCCGACGCGCTCGACGGCCATCAGGCCGTGGGCGTCGCGGACGATGGCCGGGCCGAACTTGACCGAGAAGTCGAGCTTCGTGCGGCTCTTGCGCTGGTAGACGCCGGCCACCATCGGCACCGGGTAGGAGACCAGGCGCGCAAGGTCCTCCGCGTTCCAAGAGAGGTCGGCATCGATGAACAGCAGGTCGCTCGCACCCGAGGCGAGGAACTTGGACACCAGCTTGTTGCGCGCGTCGGCGATCAGGCTGTTGCCGATCTCGAAGTGGATCTCCGCGTGCACGCCGCGCTGGCGCAGCAGGCCCAGGGAGCGCACCAGCGAGCCGGTGTAGTGCGCGCTGACGTTGCCGTCGATGGATGGCGTGGCGATGACGAGGGCGCGCTGCGGGTCGGGCATCGGGGAGGTCGCGGGCGGGAGGATGGGTTCATCGTACGCGAAGGGCGAGCGCCTCGGTCGGCACCCGCGCCTCGCTAGACTTCCGCCCATGACCTCGCCCGATCCCGCCGCGACCGCGCTCGCGGCCGTGCTCCAGCGCGCCGACGCGCTGCTCTCCCGCCTCGAGACCCTGCTGCCTGCGGCCGCCGCCGCGCCGGACTGGGACGCCTCGATCGCCTTCCGCTATCGCCGCCGCAGCGCGGGCCTGCTGGGCGCCGCCGGCGGCGTCCTCGAGCCGGTGCGCCACGTCGCGCCGATCGCGCTCGCGAGCCTGAAGGAGGTCGACGCGCAGAAGGAGCGCTTGCGCGCGAACACGGCGCAGTTCGTCGCCGGGCGGCCCGCGAACAACGTGCTGCTCACGGGCGCGCGCGGCACCGGCAAGAGCTCGCTGATCAAGGCCTGCCTGCACGCGTTCGCGCCGCAGGGACTGCGGCTGATCGAGGTGGACAAGGCCGACCTCGTCGACCTGCCCGAGATCGTCGCCCTGATCGCCGGCCGCCCGGAGCGCTTCGTCGTCTACTGCGACGACCTGAGCTTCGACGAGGGCGAAGCCGGCTACAAGGCGCTGAAGTCGATGCTGGACGGCACCGTCTCGGCGCAGTCGGACAACGTGCTCGTCTACGCGACGTCGAACCGCCGCCATCTCTTGCCCGAGACGATGAAGGAGAACCTCGCCGCGACCTACGACGAGGACGGCGAGCTGCATCCCGGCGAGGCGGTGGAGGAGAAGATCTCGCTGTCCGAGCGCTTCGGCCTGTGGATCAGCTTCTATCCGTTCAGCCAGAACGAGTACCTCGCGATCGTCGCGCAGTGGCTGCGGCATTTCGGCCTCGGCGACGACGCGGCCGCCGCGCTGCGCGGCGAGGCGCTCGTGTGGGCGCTGGAGCGCGGCTCGCGATCGGGCCGCGTCGCGTACCAGTTCGCGCGCGACCGCGCCGGGCGGCTCGCGGGCGAAGGGGCGTCGGCATGAGCGGCGGCGGCAGGCCGGTCGAGGTCAGCGACGCCGATCGGCGCGCGCACACGGAGGTCGTCGAGTCGGAGGACGCGCCCTCGCGCTACGGCGAGCGGCCGGTGACGGAGGTCGCCGTGGGCGTGCTGGTCGACGCCGACGGCCGCTTCCTGCTCACCTCGCGGCCCGCGGGCAAGGTCTACGCGGGCTACTGGGAGTTCCCGGGCGGCAAGCTCGAGTCCGGCGAGACGGTGGAGCAGGCGCTGCGCCGCGAGCTGCACGAGGAGATCGGCATCACCATCGCCGCGGCCGTGCCCTGGCACGTGCTGATGATGGACTACCCGCACGCGCGCGTGCGCCTGAACTTCTGCAAGGTGTTCGAGTGGACGGGCCGCTTCGAGATGCGCGAGGGCCAGCAGATGGCCTGGGAGCGCCTGCCGGTCGCGAGCGGGCCGGTGCTGCCGGGGACGATCCCCGTGCTGGAGTGGTTCGCGAAGGAACAGGGCTTCGAAGGTCCGACGCACCGTGGCTGACGACTACACTCGCGACATGAAAGCTACGCAGTCGAAGCGCTCGCGGGGCGAGCGCCGGGCCGCCCCGAGCCGGCCCGCGGGCCCCTCGGGGGGCGCAGCGCCGTACTCGGCGCGGGAGGGGCTCCAGTGACCTGGCTCGACGACGTCAAATGGGATCGCGACGGCCTCGTGCCGGTGATCGCGCAGGAGCGCGGCACCGGCGACGTGCTGATGTTCGCGTGGATGAACCGCGAGGCGCTCGAGCGCACCGCCGACAGCGGGCGCGCGGTCTACTGGAGCCGCTCGCGCAACAAGCTGTGGGCCAAGGGCGAGGAGTCCGGGCATGTGCAGCAGGTGCACGCGCTGCGGCTGGACTGCGACAACGACGTCGTGCTCATGGAGGTGACGCAGCTCGGCCACGAGCCCGGCATCGCCTGCCACACGGGTCGCCACAGCTGCTTCTTCCAGGAGCTGCGCGACGGCGCCTGGGTCGCGGTCGAGCCGGTGCTCAAGGATCCGGGGAGCATCTACAAATGAACGGCGACGACACGCTCCACCGCCTTGCGCAGGTCATCGAGTCGCGCAAGCCGGCCCACGGCGGCGACCCCGCGGCGAGCTACGTCGCGCGCCTGTTCGACAAGGGCACCGACGCGATCCTCAAGAAGGTCGGCGAGGAGGCCGTCGAGACGGTGATGGCGGCCAAGGACGGCGACCCGAAGAAGATCGTCTACGAGGTGGCCGACCTCTGGTTCCACTCGATGATCGCGCTCGCGCACTTCGGCCTCGCGCCGGAGGACGTGCTCGCCGAGCTGCGCCGTCGCGAGGGCCTGTCGGGCCTCGAGGAGTTCGCGCTGCGCAAGGCAGGCCGGCGCGACGCGGCGGAGAAGAAGGACGGTGCGCCATGAGCCCCCGCCCGGCCGCTCCGGAGGGGGCTCGCGCCGAAGTCCGCAGGATGGAAGTTGCCATATGAGCCTCGTCGACCAGCCCGGCGGCCCGCGCACGCTCACCCACGTGCTCTACGCGCTGCACACCGTCACGTGGTTCTCGGGCGGCATCTTCTCGGTGATCGCGATCATCGTGAACATGGTGAACTACGCCTCGCTGCCGGACGACTTCTACCGCAGCCACTGGCGCTGGCAGGCGCGCACGTTCTGGTTCGCGCTGATCGCGTTCCTCGTCACCTGGCCGCTGTGGCTGCTGTTCGTGGTGCCGGGCTGGATCGCGTGGACGGTGGTCGGCCTGTGGTACCTCTACCGCTGCATCCGCGGCTGGATCAACTTCAACGACGGCCGGGCGATGCCCGTGCCTCTCTGAGCGAACCTACGAGCGGAGCCCCCGATGGCGCACGACCCGAACTGCATCTTCTGCAAGCTGGTGGCGGGCACGATCCCGTCGCGCAAGGCCTACGAGGACGAGGAGATCCTGGTCTTCCACGACATCGCGCCCTGGGCGCCGGTGCACCTGCTGCTGATCCCCAAGCGCCACGTCCCCTCGATGGCCGAGGTGACCGCGGCCGACGCGCCGCTGCTCGGCCGCATGATGGCGATGATCCCGCAGCTGATGCTGGACCACGGCGCGTCCAACGGCTTCCGCGTGATCGTCAACACCGGCGTGGACGGCGGGCAGGAGGTGCCGCACCTGCACCTGCACGCGATCGGCGGGCCGCGGCCGTGGGCCAAGGGCTGAGCGCCATCGCCCCGTGCGAGCCGCGAACGTGACCGAATGCCTGCCCGACCGGTGCCTCGGGCACCCGGTCAACTAGAATGTCGACTTCGGGCGTCCGCGCGGCCGCCCGGTGCAGCAAGACCTGAAGGAGCCCGCCATGGGTATCTCGACCACTCACCTGATCATCTTCCTCGTCATCATCGTGCTCATCTTCGGCACGAGGAAGCTCAAGAACATCGGCACCGACCTCGGCGCGGCCGTCAAGGGTTTCAAGGACGGCATGAAGGACGGCGAAGCCGCCAAGTCGCCCGAGCAGGAGGTCGCGCACCCGGCCCAGCAGGTCAGCGGCCCGGCCGCCGACAAGCGCCCCGCCGGCGAGACGATCGACGTCGAGGCCACGCGCCGCTGACGCCCGGCCACGCGACGCGTTCCCGCTGAATGTTCGACATCGGCGTCACCAAGCTCGCGATCGTCGGCGGCATCGCGCTGATCGTCATCGGCCCCGAGCGCCTGCCGCGCGTCGCCCGCTTGGTCGGCACGATGCTGGGCCGGGCGCAGCGCTACGTCGCGGACGTGAAGGCCGAGGTCAACCGCTCCATCGAGCTCGAGGAGCTCGGCAAGATGAAGTCGCACTTCGAGGCCGCCGCGCGCGAGGTGCAGGACACCGTCAACGAGCACGTGCACGGCGTGCGCGCGGCGATCGAGGATCGTGCCCCGGCGCTCGGCGCGTTCGGCGACGAGGCGGCGGCGATGCGACCGATGCCCGTCTACAAGCCGCCGCGCAAGAACTGGCGCGTCAAGCGTGCCGCCGTCCCGACCTGGTACAAGCAGCGCGCCGGCGTGCGCACGCACGCGCAGTCGGGCGCGGCGCGCGTGGCGCGCTTCCG
>DASVLN010000678.1:0-1539 GCA_036384855.1 Burkholderiaceae bacterium
GGCGCCGCCACAGCGCGGCCTGCCAGCGCTCGTCGAGCGCGGCGTCCGCGGACGCCGCGCCGAGGTCGACGCAACGCTCCTCGACCCAGTCCTGCAGCCATTCCGGCCGGTAGGTCAGGTACTGGTCGAACAGCGCGGCCACGCGGCGCGCGAGCTCGTGGCGCATGGCGGCGTCGGCGCCGGCGAGCCAGTCGGCCAGCCGCGGCTGCGCGGACGCCCAGGCCTCGTCCTCGAACGCGGCGAGGATGCGCCATGCGAGCACGTCGGCGTCGAAGGGCGATTCGGCCGGCAGCGTCGGCATCAGCGCCGCACCCTGGCGCCACAGCCACTGCGCGAGGTAGGAGAAGCGCACGTTGGCGCAAATGCCGTGGCGGCGCGCCAGCTCCAGGATCAGTCGTCGCGTGACGGCCGCGCTCGGAACCACCACCTCGTCGGCCGCGAACGGGTCGCCGCCCGCCGGCGCCTGCGCGAGGCGCCGGGCGAGCGCCTCGGCGAGCCGTTCGAAGCGGTTGGAGAAGTGGACGTGCAGCATCGGGGCGGAGCGTGGGCGGCCATTGTGCCGCGCGGCTCCGCAACCCCGAGCTTGGGGGCGGGCAGGCTCACTGGGTGAGCCAGTCCGTCACTGAGTCAGTGCCGCGCCTCGATCGAGCCGGAGCCGGCGACGCGGCGCGAGACGTCGTGCGGATGGCCTTCGTAGACCACGTCGCCCGAGCCGGCGACGCGGGCGTCGATCGCCTCGGTGGCGTTGACCTCGGCGTCGCCCGAGCCGGCGACGTCGACCTCGACGCGGCGGGCGGGGAAGTGTGCGGCGTGGACGTCGCCCGAGCCATCGACCTTGAAGCGGGCCTCGTCGGCGTGGCCGCTGAGCCTGGCGTCGCCGGAGCCGGCGATCGCGAGCGAGAAGCTGCCGACCTGGGCGCCGTCGATCTCCAGGTC
Organism: Burkholderiaceae bacterium; assembly: GCA_036384855.1. Taxonomy (GTDB): domain Bacteria; phylum Pseudomonadota; class Gammaproteobacteria; order Burkholderiales; family Burkholderiaceae_C; genus Scleromatobacter. Next base: position 937 of record DASVLN010000678.1, read on the forward strand.
GCCCGAGCCGTGGATGGAGGATGCCAGACGCGGCCCGCTGACGCCGGTGACGTGCAGGTCGCCGCTGCCGTGCTGCTGGGTCTCCGACAGCGACGCGAACGCGACGTCCACCGACACCTTGTCGCTGGTGCGGAAGCTCGCGTTCCTGCGCAGGCGCACGACGAGGGTGTCGCCCTCGACCACGGTCTCGATCAGCGGCTCGATGTTGTCGTCTGCATGCACGACGACGCCGGCCGCGCCCGGGTGGGCCGTGACGTCGACGGAGCCCTCGACGCGCAGCGCGGTGAACGCGCCGACGCGGCGCGCGGCCGCGACCTCGTGGCCCGAGCCGGCGACGAAGCCGCCGCCGTCGCCGTTGATGGTGATCGTCGTCGCCTGCGCCGGCGAGGCGGGGATCGCGAACGCGGCCGCGACCGCCGCGGCGGTGATGGCCAGGGCGGCGAGCAGGTGGGACTTGGCGGTCAGGGGGCGCATGGCGGCGGGCTCCTCGGGACTTCTGATTCGATGGAGCGCATGCTAGGCGGCCATCGCGGCCAGGTCGCGGGCGGGGCGACGAGTCGCGCCGCGCGCGCGACCAGGTGCGGTTCCGCGCGACGAACGGCG
>DASVLN010000679.1:0-2014 GCA_036384855.1 Burkholderiaceae bacterium
CGTCGGCCGCCGGGCCCTGCGGCCTAGGCGGCCGCGCCGTCGCCATCGGGCAGCGCCACGCCCGAGCCCAGCTCCGCGCCGGTGAGCGGCTGCGAGTCGAGCTCCGACTTCAGCCGCAGCGCCATCGCGTCCAGCGCCGCCTGCTCCTCGGGCTTCATCGCGACGTCGAAGCCCCCGCTGCCGCCGTCGACCGCCGGCTCGCCCTCGCGGTAGTCGAAGTCGGGCGAGGCGTTCCACGGGCCGCGTTCACCGCCGCCCTGGCCATCGCGCTCGCTGGTCGCGCGGCCGCGCGACATGTTGAAGTACACGCGCGCGAACTCCGGCTTGGGCGGCATCTTGCCCGGCGGGAAGTTCGGCTGGATCGAGTACAGCGCCTTCTCGAACGACAGCTGGTGCGAGACCTCGCGCGTCATCAGGAAGCCGAGCGCCTCCTTCACGCCGGGGTCGTCCGTGAGGTTGATCAGGCGCTCGTAGACGATCTTGGCGCGCGCCTCCGCGGCGATGTTGGAGCGCAGGTCGCAGGTCGGGTCGCCGATCGAGTCGACGTAGGCCGCCGTCCAGGGCACGCCCGCGGAGTTGACCAGCGCCGGCCCGCCGCCGTAGAGCACCTGCGTGACGTGCGAGTCGTTGCCCGCGCCGTTGATCGAGCGGTAGAGCTCGGCCTCCGACTCGGTCGCCTCGGACAGCCGGCCCTTCGCGCCGCGATTGAGCATGCCGACGATGGTGCCGATCATCTCGAGGTGGCTCAGCTCCTCGGTCGCGATGTCGATCAACATGTCCTTGCGGCCGGGATCCTCCTCCGCGAGGTACTGCGTGAAGTAGCGGCACGCGGCCGCGAGCTCGCCCTGCGGGCCGCCGAACTGTTCGAGCATGAGGTTGGCGAGACCGGGATTGGTCTCGCTCACCCGCACCGTGTATTGCAGACGCTTGTTGTGAGAGAACATGCGTGGGACCTTCCTGCGCCGATGTCGATCGGCATTGCGGTTGACGAATGGCGACGCGACGCGGCGCACGAGGACGTTGCAGGCAACGCGCATTCCCCGCCGCGCAGCGGCTCCGTGCGCCCGCGCGCGCCTCACGCTGCCGCGTCGGCGCCCATGTAGCGCTCGAACTCCTCGGTGAAGCGCATGTCCAGGCGCATCTGGTCGCCCGGTGGCGTATCGCGCGCCAGCTCCGGGTACCAGTTGCTCTCCTCCTCGTAGACGTGGTGCGTCACCGCGTTCTTCACGTGCTCGAGCTTGTCGAGGTAGTCCTGGCTCATCGGGTCGAGGGTCTCGAGCGCCGACAGGTTGACCTTGACGCCGCTGTGCTCGGTGAGCGCGATCGTCGCGTGCGCCTTCTGGTCGCCGAGCGCCATCGCCGGGTAGAGCACGGCCTCCTCGGCAAGCGAGTGGCCGGTCAGCAGCACCGCAAGGCGCTTCTGGGCGAGGCGTCGCGAGTCGGCATGCGTCGCGGCGGCCACCGCCTCGAACGCCGATTCGATCTCGCGATGCTGGTCGAGCACGCGCCCGAGCCAGGGGCTGGTGCGCGCGAGCTCGTAGGCCTTGGCGCGCGCCTGCGCACGCTCCTCGGGCTTCTCGGTGGGGGTGACGGCCGCGATGGCCTTGTCGAGGATGCTCATGGTCGCTGCTCCTTCATCCGCCGTGGTCAGCGCGTGCCGCCGCTGGTGCCTTGGTTGCCGCCACCGCCCGAGCCCGGGGCCACGGCCGTCGCCGCCTGCGCGAGGGACGCCAGCACCGCGACGCCGTATCGAATCACTTGTCTCATTCACGACTCCTTGAGGATGTGTTCGCCGCCGTGATGGCGACGGGACTCGCCGAGGCAACGCCTGTGCCGCGCCGCGTAGCCGCGCTTCCATCGGGGCCGTCCGGCGCGGGCCCGTGGGAATGCCGATCGCGTTGTGCCGGGCCTGCCGCACGATTGCCGGCACCTTCGGGTTCTGCGGCTTTGAAGTCGAGGCGCCCGCGCGCGACCAGCGTGCGCAGCACCGCCGCCGCGCGCGCCCGCATGCGCG
>DASVLN010000680.1:0-1862 GCA_036384855.1 Burkholderiaceae bacterium
GTGGGCGGCCAGGTTGAGCGCCTGCGGCCGGCCCGTCGTCGCGACGAGGTGCCGCCGCGCCAGCCAGATGCCGGCCAGGCCGATCGGCACGTTGAGCAGGAAGATCGCGCGCCAGCCCAGCCACGTGACGACGACCCCGCCGACCAGCGGCCCCGAGGCGGCCGACATCGACACCACCGCCGCCCACAGGCCCAGCATGCGGGCACGCACGGCGTGGTCTGGGTAGGCGAGCGTCAGCAGCCCGAGCGAGCTCGGGATGAACAGCGCCGCCGCGCAGCCCTGCAGCAGGCGCGCGGCGACCAGCGCGGCCGCGCCCGGTGCCGCCCCGCACAGGATCGACGCCACGACGAACAGCGCGAGGCCGACGACATAGACCGCCCGCGCGCCGAAGCGGTTGGCGAGCGCGCCGCCGGCCAGCAGCAAGGCCGCGAACGACAGGGTGTAGCCGTCGACCACCCAGACCAGCGTGGATAGCGACGCCGACAGGTCGGCGCGGACGTCGCCGAGCGCGACGTTGACGACGGTCACGTCGAGCATGGCCATCACGAAGCCGAGGGCGACGGTGACCAGCGGCAGCCAGTCGACGCGCGCGCCGGCGGCGCCGGAGGTTCGAGGTGTGTTCATGGGAAGTCCAGGGTGAAGAGGAACGCCTGGATCCATGCTAAGAATCGGGCCTCGCGAACGGAAGCCACGCGGCTGCATGACGGTCATGCAGTTTTGCATCGGCGCAGGAGACGACATGGATTGGGACGACGCACGCGTCTTCCTGGCGATCTACCGCCAGGGCACGCTGCGCGGCGCGGCCGACGCGCTGCGGATCGACCAGGCGACCGCCGGACGACGGCTGGCCGCGCTGGAGGGAGCGCTCGGCGCCCGCCTGTTCCTGCGCACGCCCAGGGGCTACACGCCGACGGCCGCCGGCGAGCAGGCCTTCGAGGCGATGGCGCGCATGGAGGAGGGCGCTCATGCGCTGCTGCGGCGCATGCAGGGGCTCGACGACAGGCTCGAAGGCACGGTCTCGCTCGCCTGCACCGATACCGCGGCGACGGTGTTCCTGATGCCGGCGCTGCGCCGCCTTCACGACCGCCACCCGGACATCCTCGTGCGCCTGGTCGCCTCCACGCGGGTCAGCAGCCTCACGCACCGCGAGGCCGACCTCGCGGTGCGCTCGGTGCGACCGACCGAGCCCGACCTCATCGTGCGCCACCTGGGCCGGCGCCGGCTGGGGCTGTACGCCGCGTCCGACTACCTGGCCGCCCGCGGCAGCCCCGAGCCGGGCACGGGCCTCGCCGGCCACGACACCGTCATCTACGCCCCCGAGGTCTACCCCGGCCAGCGCGAGTTCCTGTGCACCGAGCCGGTCGGCGCCGCGCGCGTGGCGCTGGAGGTCAACACCGGAATGATGATGGCCGAGGCCGTCGCCGCGGGCATCGGCATCGGCGAGCTCCCGCACCACCTCGCCGCGCTCTACCCGGGGCTGGTGCGCATCTGGCCGGATCGCGAGGATCCCTACGACATGTGGCTCGTGATGCATGACGACCTCAACCGCAGCGCGCGCGTGCGGGCGGTGGCCGAGGCGATCGTCGAGGCCTTCGAGGAGGAGGCGGCCGCCGCCGCGGTCAGTCCCGGGCCTCGCTCTCGACCCACTCGGCGACGCGCCGCACGGCGTCGCGCGGCGTGGCGTCGGCGGTGATGAGCCAGTAGGCGTAGCGCGTCTCCAGCGGCGGCTCGTCGGGCGCAGCCAGCACGAGGCGGCCGTCGTCGACGAGCGGCTGCAGCAGCGGGAAGCGGCCGAGCGCGACGCCCTGGCCGGCGAGCGCCGCCTGGATCACCTGGTCGTACTGGTTGAAGCGCAGGACTCC
>DASVLN010000681.1:0-1756 GCA_036384855.1 Burkholderiaceae bacterium
AGGCGGCCGGATCCGCCCCGGGCGCCGGCGTGGGTGCCGCGGTCGGCGCCGGCGTGGTGGCCGCGACGCGGCCGACGGCGACGATCTTGGGCGTCAGCAGGAACAGGCGCTCGACGCGCGACTTCGACTTCTCGTCGTGACGGAACGCCGCTCCCAGGAGCGGGATGCTCGAGAGCACCGGGACGCCGGTGCGCGCGGTGTTCTCCGACTCCACCGAGATGCCGCCGATCAGCAGGCTCTCGCCCTCGCGCACGATGGCCTCGGTGTCGATCTCGGTCTGCTTGACGATGGGCACGTTGTCCACCGAGGTGCCCTCGAAGTCGCCGTCCTGGATCTGCAGCGTGAGATGCACCTCGCGATGGTCGTCGTAGGGAATGATCTGCGGCGTCACGGACAGCGTGGTGCCCGTCTCGACCGAGTACAGGCTGGCGTCGAGGTTGCCCGCCACGCGGACCGAGGCGGTGCGCTTGTCCGACATCGTCGCCGCGCGGTTGACCGTGCCGAGCACCTTGGGCCGCGCGAGGATGTGCGCCTTGCCCTTGCCCTGCAGCAGCAGGATGTGCGACAGCAGCTGCCTGCCCGCGTTGCCCACCAGCGTCGTGATGTTGGCGGTGGCCAGCGCGTCGGACACGGAGCCGCCCGGCTGCGCCGCCGGCGAGCCCGGCGACATCGAGAAGCGCGTCACGCCGTCCTTCGTGAAGTTCCAGTCGATGCCCAGGGACTCGAAGTCGTCGGTGTCGACGTCGATGATCGAGGCCTCGATCTCGACGAGATCCTGCTGCACGTCGAGCTGGTGGATGAGCGACTCGTACTCGTGCATGCGATCGGGCAGGCCGCGCACGATGATCGAGTTGGTCGAGGGCTCGGCCTGGAAGTACGGCTTTTCCGCGTCGTAGGACTCGGCGGGCTTGCCGGTGTCGAGCTGGTTGGCCTTGGCCGCGTCCTCGCGCTTGACCGTGCCGTAGCCCTGGGTGGCGGGCGCGTTGGGCTGCATCTTGAAGCCGTAGGCCGACTGCATGGTGCGCATGCGGTCGGCGAGCGCGGCCGAATTGGCGACCGGGTCGAGCCCCATGGCCTTCAGCGACGAGGTCGGATCCTGCTCCTTCGCGCCGTTCGAGAAGAGGTTGTTCAGCGTCGAGGCCAGGCCGTCGATGCGCTCGTTGCCGACGACGCGATCGGCCGCGGTGGCGAAGCGCAGGCGCACCACCTGGATCGACGCGCCGACGCGGTCGCGGTTGTTGCGCTCGAGCTGTTCGAGCACGGTGCTCACGAGCTCGATGTGGCGCGGCGGGCCGTAGGCGAGCAGCGTCTGGTTGGCATCGTCGAAGCGCAGCGGGAACCGGGCGTCGCCGAGGCCGAGCGCGCCCAGCATCTGGCGCACCTGCGCGCGGTCGTAGCCGCGCATGCGGAACACCTTGCTCTGCATCGCCTGCGACGGATAGACGAACAGCGTCGTGCCGTCGAAGTACCAGATGACGCCGTAGGTGCGCGAGAGCGTGTCCAGGAACTCCTGCGGGCGCTGGTTGAAGTTGGCGTTGACCGTGCCGGTGACGCCGGGGTCGACGACGATGGGCAGGTCCTGGCTCGCCGCGAAGTCCTGCAGGACCTCGCTCAGCTTCTTGCCGTCGGCGCGATAGACGAAGCGCTTGTCCGCGAACGGCTGGCGTGCCGGAGCGGCCGGCGATGCCGTCGTGCCCGCGGCCAGGCAGGCCGCCAGGAGCGCCGCGGCCAGGCGGGCCGTGCCGCGCGCGCGGAG
>DASVLN010000682.1:0-5270 GCA_036384855.1 Burkholderiaceae bacterium
CCGCGAGCAGGCGCGCGCGCCCCGCGCGGCGCGCGCGCGAGCGCTCCGCACGGGCGCGTGCACGCGCGAGCAGATTGCGCTCCCGGCCGCGTCGATCGTGCGGATTTCGCGCCCGACATCCGCGCGAATCGAGCGTTCGGCGGCCGCAGATTGCGCCAGTCGTTCGGGGTCGCGGACACAGACTTCTCCCCGTGCCGCGACGACCCCGCCGCCCTCGCAGACGAGGGCCGAGCGAGGGCCGGGCGAGCACGCCGGGCTGCCGGCCGAGAGGGTTCGCGAGGGGTGGTCGACGCATGCGCTGCGTCGGCCGCGGTAGTGCGTGCGCTTCCCGGTCCGGCGGCATGACGACAACATCATCCGAGAACGACACACATGAAGACTTCCCACCAATCGCCCATCCGCCTCCTTTCGATCGCCGCCGCGATGACCGCGGGCCTGGCCGGTGCCGTCCACGCGGAAGGCATCACCATGTACGGCGTCGCCGACGTCTACGCCGAGTACGGCAAGGGCGACAAGAACGAGGTCTCGGTGAACTCGGGCGGCGTCTCGGGCTCGCGCCTGGGCTTCGACGCCTCCAAGGACCTGGGCAACGGCATGAAGGCGATCGCCAAGCTCGAGGCCGGCTACGCCATCGACCACGGCAATTCGACCCAGGGCGGGCTGCTGTTCGGCCGCCAGGTCTACGCCGGCCTGTCGGGCGACTTCGGCACGCTGACCGCCGGCCGCCAGTACACGCCGCAGTTCATCGCGCTGGACGCCAACGACCCGTTCGACACCGGCGCCGGCTCGGCGGTCTCCAGCGGCATCATCAGCCTGTTCGCGTCGCGCGCGAACAACTCGGTGGCGTACAGCTCCAACGCGGTCGGCGGCTTCCAGTTCTCGGCGCTGGCCGCGGCGGGCGAGTCCGGCACCGGCTCGAGCACCAACGGCTCGCTGGTCGAGGCGAACTTCCACTTCGGCAGCGGCCCCTTCGGCGCCGACCTCACGCTGAGCGGCATGAAGCACCTGGCCGACGGCGGCAAGAACGCCACCGCCGAGACGCTGGGCGGCTACTACGACTTCGGCGCGTTCAAGCTGCTGGGCGGCATGCAGTTCGTCCAGAACCTGACCACGCTGGCCGACACCGACGACAACCGCACCGAGTTCTTCGGCGGCATCAACGCGCCGTTCGGCAACGACGTGCTGTGGCTCGGCGCGGGCACCGGCAAGTTCAACAAGGTGTCGGGCACGACCGCGAGCCAGTACTCGATCGGCTACATGCACAACATCGTCAAGGGCGTGGACGTCTACGGCGTCGCGACGACGATCAAGAACGGCGACAACACGGCGTTCTCGGACGACACCGCCACCGGCGCCGGCCCGGCCGTCTCCGCCGGCAAGTCGGCCAGCGCGCTGCAGGTCGGCTTCCGCTATCGCTTCTGACCGGCTTCGACCGCGTGATCTACTGAGGGTTGGCGGGGCGTCGAACGGAACTCGCGCCCTGCCTTTTTTTCGGCGGCACAGTTCACGCCGCGGGCGACTCCCGGCGGCGGCCGCCGCGGCGCGCGTGCTATCGTCGTCCGCCGTGGCCCTCGTCCTCCGACTGCTCCTGCCCGCCGGCCTCGCGCTCGCGAGCCTCGCCGCGCACGCGGACGATTCCGCCACGCTGCGCAAGATCCGCGAGTCCGGCGTCGTCACGATCGGCTACCGCGAGTCGGAGCTGCCGTTCTCCTACCTCGACGCGTCGCAGCACCCGATCGGCTACACGATGGACATCTGCGACCGCGTCGTCGACGCCGTCGAGCAGCGCCTGGGCCTGCGCGACCTTGAACGCCGCTACGTCGCCGTGACCTCGGCCACGCGCATCCCGATGGTGGCCAACGGCACCGTGGACATGGAATGCGGCGTCACGACCAACACCGTCGAGCGCGAGCGGGACGTCGCCTTCACCGTCACCACGTTCGTCGCCGAGAGCCGGCTGCTGTCCAAGCGCAGCGCGCCGGTGATGCGGCTGGAGGACATGCGCGGCAAGGTCGTCACCTCCACCGTCGGCACGACCAGCCTCACGCACCTGCAGGATCTCTACGCGTCCCACGGCCTGGACATGACCATCCTGCCGGCCAAGGACGATCCCGACGCGTTCCGCTTCGTCGTCACCGACCGCGCCGCGGCCTACGCGATGGACGACGCGCTGCTGCGCGGCACGATCGCGCGTTCGGAGGCGCCGCAGGACTACGTGGTCTCCAGCGCGCGGCTGTCCGTCGAGCCGTACGGCATCATGATCCCGAAGGGCGACCCGCAGTTCAAGCGCCTGGCCGACGACGTGATCACCGGCCTGTTCCGCAGCGGCGAGATCTGGGCCCTGTACAAGCGCTGGTTCCAGTCGCCGATCCCGCCGAAGGGCATCACGCTCGACCTGCCGCCGTTCCCGGCGATGCAGCGCCTGGTGGCGCATCCGACGGACTCGCCGGATCCCGCCGCCTACCCTTGACGCGGACGCCCGGCCCGCACGCCGAGATGCGCCGACGCGGCGGTGCGGCGGGTCCGATCAGTCGGCGGTGCCGCCGGCGCGGTAGGCCTCGACGTCGATGTGCAGCTTCGCGATCTTGTCGTAGAGCGTCTTGCGCGCGATGCCCAGCGCCTCGCAGGTCACGTTCATGCGGCCCTGGTGGCGCTTGAGCGCGCGCTCGATCAGCGCCTTCTCGACCTGGTCCATCTGCTGCGCCAGCGTGAGCGCCTCCGGCCCGGCGCCCAGCAGCGTGCCGTCGCCCAGGCCCAGCACGAAGCGCTCGGCGGCGTTGCGCAGCTCGCGCACGTTGCCGGGCCAGTCGTGGGCCATCAGCTCCTTGGACATCGCCTCGCCCAGCGGCTCCGCGGCAAGGCCGTGCCGGGCGCTCGCCTGGGCGACGAAATGCTCGAACAGCAGCGGGATGTCCTCGCGCCGCTCGCGCAGCGGCGGCAGGTGCAGCACCGCGACGTTGAGGCGGTAGTAGAGGTCGCTGCGGAACTTGCCCTGCTCGCTGAGCTCGCGCAGGTCGGCCTTGGTCGCGGCGACGACGCGCACGTCGATCGGGATCTCGTCGTTGGAGCCCAGGCGCTCGACGCGGCGCTCCTGCAGCACGCGCAGCAGCTTGACCTGGAAGCTCAGGGGCATGCTCTCGATCTCGTCGAGCAGCAGCGTGCCGCCGTCGGCGTGCTCGAACTTGCCGACGCGCTTCTTCGCGGCCGTCGTGAAGGCGCCCATCTCGTGGCCGAAGAGCTCGCTCTCCAGCAGCGTCTCGGGCAGCCCGCCGCAGTTGATCGCGACGAAGTGGCGCTCGCGGCGCGGGCTGTACTCGTGCAGGCAGCGCGCCACGAGCTCCTTGCCGGTGCCGGTCTCGCCTACGATCATCACGTCGGCGGCGGTCGCCGCGAGCCGCTGCACCTGCTGCTGCAGCGCGAGCATCGCGGGCGATCGGCCGATCAGCGTCGACTCGATGCCGCGCCGCGCCGCGAGCTGCTGGCGCAGCGCCTGCACCTCGGCGCTCAGGGCGCGCTTGTCCATCGCGCGCGTCGTCACCTCGACGAGGCGCTCGGGCGCGAACGGCTTCTCGAGGAAGTCGTACGCGCCCGCGCGCATCGCCTGCACCGCGAGGTTGACGTCGCCGTGCGCCGTGATGAGGATCACCGGGATCGAGCGATCCAGCTGCATCACGCGCTCCAGCAGCGCCATGCCGTCCATCTGCGGCAGCCGCACGTCGGTGACCACCACGCCCGCGAAGCCCGGCGCCAGGCCGTGCAGCGCCGCCTCGGCGGAGCCGTGGGCCTCGACCTCGAAGCCGGCCAGCTCCAGCGTCTGCACCAGGCTGCGGCGTACCGGCGGATCGTCGTCGATCAGCGCGACCTTGAAACCCTCGAACATGGCTCGCTACCCTCTCGCAACATCGAATTCGAACATCGCCCCCGCCGCCTGCGGCACGGAGCGCAGCGAGCCGCCGAACTCGCGCACGATGTGCGACGAGATCACCAGCCCGAGACCCAGCCCCTCGCCGGGGGCCTTGGTCGTGAAGAACGGCTCGAACAGGCGCTCGCTCAGCTCCTGCGGGATGCCCGGGCCGCTGTCGAGGACGCGCACCACCGCGCGGTCGGCCGCGGTCGCGGCGCTGATCGTGAGCACGCGGTCGCCGGGGACCGTGCGCATCGCGTCCATCGCGTTGGCCATCAGGTTGACCAGCACCTGCTCGAGCCGGTAGGTGTCGCAGCGCACGGCCAGGCCGGCGGGCACGTCCGTCACGAGGCGCACCTCCTCGGTCGAGAAGCGCTGGGCGAGCACCTGGCGCGCATTGTCGATCGCGACGACGAAGGGCAGCGAGCGGTCGTCGGCCGGCGTCTTGCGCGCGAAGGACTTCAGCTGCGAGGTGATGCGGCCCATGCGCTCGGCCAGCGCGAGGATGGACTGGAAGTTCTCCGCCGCCTGCAGCGGCCGCTGGCGCTCGAGCAGCAGGCAGCCGTTCTGCGCCAGCGCCCGCAGCGCCGTCAGCGGCTGGCCGAGCTCGTGCGAGATGCCCGCCGACAGCTGCCCGAGCAGCGCGAGCTTTCCGGCCTGCACCAGCTCCTCCTGCGCGTGGCGCAGCACCTCCTCGGCGTGCTGGCGCTCGAGCACCTCGTGGCGCAGGTAGCGGTTGGAGGTCTCCAGCTGCAGCGTGCGCTCGAGCACCTTGGCCTCGAGCTCGTCGTTGGCGCGCTGCAGCGCCGCGCGCGTCGCGAGCTTCTGCATGCCCACGCGCCGGCGCTGCAGCACCAGCAGCGCGAGCATCCCGAGCGAGGCCGTGATCGCCCCGGCGCTCCAGGCCGCGATGCGGGCGTCGCGCCAGACGTCCTTGGCGCTCGTGAGGATCAGCAGCCGCCAGCCCAGCCGCGGCAGCGGGCGTTCGTGCACGACCTGCATCTCGACGCCGGCGGCGGCCAGGCGCGGGATGCTCACGAGGTCGGCGTTGTCGTCGAGCGCGGGCACCGGATGGGCGAGCGCGGCGAGCGGCAGCTGCTTCCAGCTCGGCACCGAGGACATGATGACCGTGCCGTGCGCGTCGACGATCAGCGGCTTCTCGCTTTCCGCCCGGAACGCGGCGTCGATCCACTCGGCCTCGATGGGCTGCAGGCTGATGCGCACGACCACCGCGCCGACGGTGGCGCCGTCGCGCCGCACGGGGCGCGCGAAGCAGACCTCGGGCGCGCCGGTGACCGGGTCGGGCGAGAAGCGCTGCGAGGACTCGCCGTGCACGGCCTCCTGCGCGCACGGGTCGGCGATGTCG
>DASVLN010000683.1:0-3977 GCA_036384855.1 Burkholderiaceae bacterium
CTGACGCGGCCGGCCCATCGACGAACCCGGCCTGCGCCCGCGCCGGCGCGCCGGGTTCGCCGGCGCGGGCGTCAGCGCTTCGCCTCGGCCCGCTTCATCGCGAGGTAGTCGGACTTGTCGAGCTCGTGCAGCTGGCGCGGCCAGCGCTCGGTGGCGTCGAACCAGGCGTTCAGGCGCTGGTCGAGCCGCTCGGGGCCGGGGGCGGCGACGTAGTCCTCGATCGCGAGGTAGTAGCGCATCGTGTTGCGCTCCACCAGCCCGCGCACGCCGCCGACGAACGCGCCGTCCTTGCCTTCGGTGCTGAAGCCGACCTTGTCCGCGCCGATCGTCGACAGGTAGGTGCCCATCGCCATGCGCGCGGCCAGGCCGAAGCCGTAGGCGTAGCTCATGTAGAGCACCGTGTGGCCGGCGTCCAGCGGCGTCGCCTCGACCACGATGCGGTAGTCCTTCGTGCCCAGCGGGCCGTCGGGCGCGGACAGCGTCGCCCGCAGGTAGTCGGGCGTGCTCGCATCGAGGCGGTAGTCGAAGTGCAGCTTGTAGGCGTCGTCGACCGGCTGGTCGTACTTGCGGCCCAGCGCCAGGTCCAGTCCTGCCGGCTGCACGTGGCACATCTTGACATTGAGGTGCAGGATCAGGATCGAGCACCAGTGCCGCGTGCCCTGCAGGGCCTGCTGGACGGCGGCGAAGGGCTGGTCGAGGCGCGCGGTGATGCGGCCCTCGAGCCGGTCGCCGGACTGCGTGGAGTCCAGCACGAGCGGCCGCCCGAACGCGTTGTGGGCGAGCTGGTCGTGCAGGGCGTCGTAGCGGGCGCGCAGGGCGGCGGCGCCGGAAGCCGGCGCGCTGGCCGCGTCGTCGTCGGCGCGGGCCGGGCCCGCCAGCGACAGCGCGGCGGCAAGGAGGGTGGCGGCGAGCAGGGGCAGGAGACGGCGCATCGCGGGGGTCGGTGCGTTCATGGTCGGATGTTCTCACGGCGTCCGCGGTGGGCGCGGGGGCGCGCAGGCGCAAGAAGCGGCGGTGCGGTCCGCGGCGAAGGCGGCGGCGACGTTTCGCCGAGGACGAACGGCATACCCGTCGGCAACCCCCGTGCCCGTCCTTACAATGCGCACCCATGCAAGCGACCCTGTCACGCGAGCGCGAATTCGTCCTCAAGCTGTCGTGCCGCGACACGAAGGGCATCGTCCACGCCGTCTCCGGCCTGCTGTTCCAGGCCGGCTGCAACATCATCGACTCCCAGCAGTTCGGCGACGTCGCCGGCCCCGGCGCGACCGGGCGCTTCTTCATGCGGGTGCACTTCGAGGCGCCGCCGCACCTGGCCGACGCCGCGACACTGACCCGCATGATGACCAGCGTCGGCGAGAAGTTCGAGATGGAAGCGCAGCTGCATGCCCTCGCGCACCGCCCGCGCGTGCTGCTGATGGTGAGCCAGCACGGCCACTGCCTGAACGACCTGCTGTTCCGGTGGAAGAGCGGCCAGCTCGACATCGACATCCCGGCGATCGTCTCCAACCACACGACCTTCGCCGACCTGGCCGCGAGCTACGGCATCGCGTTCCACCACCTGCCGCTGGCCGCGGGCGCGAGCGCCGAGGCCAAGCGCGCGCAGGAGCGCGAGGTGCTGGCGATCGTCGAGCGCGAGGGCGTCGACCTGGTCGTGCTCGCGCGCTACATGCAGATCCTCTCGCCCGAGCTGTGCACGGCGCTCGAGGGCCGGGCGATCAACATCCACCACAGCTTCCTGCCCAGCTTCAAGGGCGCGAAGCCGTACTACCAGGCGCACGACCGCGGCGTGAAGCTGATCGGCGCGACCGCGCACTACGTGACGGCCGACCTCGACGAGGGGCCGATCATCGAGCAGGACGTCGAGCGCGTCGACCACACCTCGACGCCCGAGGACTTCACCGCCATCGGCCGCGACGTCGAGTGCGTCGTCCTCGCGCGCGCAGTGCGCTGGCACGTGGAACACCGCGTGCTGCGCAACGGCCGCAAGACCGTCGTCTTCGATTGAGAGCCCGTCCGGACCCGCCGCCATGCCGCACCAGAAAGCCCGCGCCGCCGTCCTGATGGCCTCGCCCGAGGACGCCGAGGCCCAGTTCTACGACGCCCTGCGCGACGGCGACCTCGAGCGCGTGATGGCCGTCTGGGCCGACGACGACGACGTGGTGTGCGTGCACCCGGGCGGCGCCCGCGTGGCCGGCCCGCTGGCGGTGCGCGCGGCGTTCGAGGCGATCTTCGCCAACGGGACGATCGCGGTGCATCCCGAGCACGTCCGCCGCGTGCACGCGATGGGCTGCGCCGTCCACAGCGTGCTGGAGCGCATCGACGTCGCCACCGCCGAGGGCGTGCGCACCGGCTGGATCGTCGCCACCAACGTCTACGTGAAGACGGCCCAGGGCTGGCGCATGGTCGCTCACCACGCGAGCCCCGGCGCCGAGGACGAGCGCGGCGGCGCGGGCGAGGCGCCGTCCATCCTGCATTGAGCGCGGCGGGCCGCGACCCATCGCGCGGCGGATCGGGCTGCCCGGCCTGGCCCCCGAATTGCCCTGTCGGCTACCACGCCAACCGTCGCCGCCGTACCATGTCCGCGATCCCGATGCCCTCCGTGCCCATGTCCTCGCCCGTCTTCGCCTACCGCGCGCCCTGGTGGCTGCCGGGCGGGCACCTGCAGACGATCTGGACCTCGCTGTTCTCGCGCACGCACGACGGGACGCCCCCGGACTTCCGCCGCGAACGCTGGACGACCCCCGACGACGACTTCGTCGACGTCGACTTCCTCGTCGAGCCGCCGGGTGCCGATCGTTCGCGGCCGATGCTGGTGCTGTTCCACGGCCTCGAGGGCTCGTCGACGAGCGGCTACGCCCAGGCCTTCGCCTGCCTCGCGCGCGAGCTGGGCTACGCCTACGCGGTGCCCCACTTCCGCGGCTGCTCGGGCGAGCTCAACCTCGCGCCGCGCGCCTACCACTCGGGCGACCACGAGGAGGTCGACTGGATCCTCGAGCGCCTGCGCACCCGCCGCGGCGGGCCGGTGCTGGCGGTGGGGATCTCGCTGGGCGGCAACATGCTGCTGCGCTGGGCCGAGGAGCACGGCACGCAGGCCGCGCGCAAGGCGACCGCGATCGCGGCGGTGTGCTCGCCGCTGGACCTCGCCGCGGGCGGGCGGGCGATCGGCCGCGGCTTCGGCCGCCACAGCTACACGCGCATGTTCCTGGGCACGATGAAGCCCAAGGCGCTGGCCAAGCTGCGGCAGCACCCCGGCCTGTTCGACGGCGACAGGCTGCGCGCCGCGCGCGACCTCTACGAGTTCGACAACGCCTTCACGGCGCCGGTGCACGGCTTCCGCGACACCGAGGACTACTGGTCGCGCGCCTCGTCCAAGCCCAGGCTCGCCGACATCCGCATCCCGGCGCTGGTGCTCAATGCGCGCAACGACCCGTTCGTGCCGGCGGACTCGCTGCCCACGCAGGCCGAGGTCGGCCGCCATGTCACGCTGTGGCAGCCGCGCGAGGGCGGACACGTCGGCTTCGCGCACGGCGCGCTGCCGCGCGGGATGGCGACGGCGATGCCGCAGGCGGTCTTCGGCTGGCTGCGGGACAACGGCCGCTGACGCGCCGCCGCATCGGCGCCCGGGCCTCGACGAAGGAATCCGCATGGACGAGATGGTGCGCGCCGCGCTGAAGAAGTGGCCCCACGTGCCCGCCTGCACGGGCTGGCTCGCGCTCGACGCCCGCGGCGACTGGTACATGCGCGACGACCGCGCCCAGCGTGCCGGCCCGTTCCCCGCGTCCAAGGGCAGCCGCATCGAGCACCGCGCGCTGCGCGAGTTCGTCGAGCGCAACTACGAGGCGACGCCCGCGGGCGAGTGGTTCTTCCAGAACGGGCCGCAGCGGGTGTACGTCGAGCTCGAGGCGGCGCCGCACGTCTGGCGCCTCGAGGCCGCGACCGGCGGCGCGCCGGCCGTGCGCTCGCACGCGGGCGCGCAG
>DASVLN010000684.1:0-1888 GCA_036384855.1 Burkholderiaceae bacterium
GCCCGGGAGTCCCGCGCGGCGGATGACGCCGGGCCGCGGCCCTCAGGCGCTCACCTTGAAGACGCGCACCGTCTCCACCAGCCGGTCGACCTCGGCCTGCAGCATTTGGGTCGCGGCGGTCGACTGCTCGACCAGCGCGGCGTTCTGCTGGGTCACCTGGTCCATCGCGACGACCGACTGGTTGACCTGCTCGATGCCGCTGCGCTGCTCGCGGCTGGCCATCGCGATCGCGGAGACGATGCCCGTCACGTTGCGCACGTTGGCGACGACGTCGCGCATCGTGACGCCCGCGCGGTCGACCAGCGCGCTGCCGGCGTCGACCTTCTCGACCGAATCCTGGATCAGCGTCTTGATCTCCTTGGCCGCCGAGGCGCTGCGCTGGGCCAGCGTGCGCACCTCGGAGGCCACGACGGCGAAGCCGCGGCCCTGCTCGCCCGCGCGCGCGGCCTCGACTGCCGCGTTCAGCGCCAGGATGTTGGTCTGGAAGGCGATGCCGTCGATCACGCCGATGATGTCGGCGATCCTGCGCGAGCTGCCGGTGATCGCCTCCATGGTCTGGACGACCTGGTCGACCGCGCTGCCGCCCTGCTCCGCGACCGTGGACGCGCTCTCGGCGAGCTCGCCGGCCTTGCCCGCGTTCTCGGCGTTCTGGCGCACGGTGGCGGTGAGCTGCTCCATCGAGGCGGCGGTCTCCTCGAGCGAGCTGGCCTGCGACTCGGTGCGGCTCGAGAGGTCGAGGCTGCCGGAGGCGATCTCGCGCACCGAGCGCGTGATCGCCTCGGCCGAGCCGTGGATGCGCGAGACCAGCGTGTCGAGCTGCTGGCGCATGCGCTCCACCGCGTGCAGCACGCTGCCCTCGGCGGCCGCGACGGCCGGCCCGTGACGCGAGACGTCGCCCTCGGCGATGCGGCGCGCCATCGCGGCGGCCAGGGCCGGCTCGCCGCCGATCGAGCGCAGCACGCTGCGCGTCACCGCGGTGGCGATGGCCGTCAGCAGCGCGCCCACCACGACGAGCGCGAGCACCGACTTCACGAGCGAGTCGACGAAGCGCTGCTGGATGTCGTCGATGTAGTCGCCCGCGACGAGGTCCCAGCCCCACGAGGGCGAGCGCTTGACGAAGGACAGCTTGGCGCTCGGCTCCTTGGCGCCGGGACGCGGCCACCAGTACTCGATGTAGCCCGAACCCGCGACGCCCGCGGCGGCGATCGCCTTGTAGAGGTAGTTGCCCTTGGCGTCCTGGAAGTCGGCCATGTTCTTGCCGTTGATCTTCGGGCTCGCCGGGTTGTTCAGCACCACGGAGTCGGTGCCGACGATCGTGACGTAGCCCGCCCCGTTCGAGTAGCGCAGCGCCCCGACGCGCGCGAGCGCCTCCGCCTTGCCGGCGTCGTCGGTCAGCTTGCCGGCCTGGACGTCGGCCTTGATGCCGGCGATCAGCGCGTCGGCCATCTGGATCACGTCGGACAGCGCCTGGCGGCGCGCGTCGTAGGCCTTGGTGCGCGCCTCGAACGCGTTGAAGAGCGTCAGTGCCAGCAGCGCCAGCCAGCAGACGACGAGGGGAGCCCAGAGCTTCTGGCGGAGCGAGTAGTGGGAGGCCATGGGAAGGGTCGGGTGAGCGGTCACTGGAGGACGCGCGACGGCCGGTCGCGCACGGAAGATCAGCGCTTGCGATCTTGGCCGACCCGCGCGGCGAACCATCGCGCGAGTTGGCAGGCGATGCGGGCCCAAATCGGGCGCTTCGTGGCCCGGACGGGCCGCCGCACAATCGGGGCCTCCGGGCTACCCGCCGACCGCCGTGACCTTCCCCCCGACCGACCCGCGCGCCCTGCTGCGCCGCCTGTTCGACGCCGCCGTCGCCGCCGCCCAGCCGGCGCTGTGCATGCCGCCGCAC
>DASVLN010000685.1:0-4747 GCA_036384855.1 Burkholderiaceae bacterium
GCGCGGCCGCGAGGCTCGCGCCAGCATCGCGCGATGCACATCCGCCGCTTCCTCGCCGCCGCCCTGCTCGGCCTCAGCGCGACCTTCGCGGTCGCCGCGCCGGCGGCGTTCGTCGCCGACCCCGCAGTCGAGGCGACCGCCGAGGCGGATGCCGAGCAGGCGGTGGCGATGGCCAAGCGGCAGTTCGGCATCGCGCTCGACTGGAGCGACCGCAGCATCGACGACGTCGAGCATGCGCTCGCGGGCCTGCACACGAGCTACGCGCTCGCCTCGCCCAAGCCGTCCGACGAGCAGCTGATGCCGCTGGCCAAGGCGTTCGGCGCCTACTTCGGCGAGGTCTATCGCCGCAACCACGGCGCCGCCTGGGGCCGGGTGACGATGAACGGCGAGACGTACCCGGGCATCCACACCGCCGCGGGCGTGGACGTCTGGCCGGCCGGCCGCGTGATGAACCGCATCACGGACGGGCCGGACAACGACGTCGCGATCTACTACCGGCGGCTGGCCGAGCCGAAGCGCGCAGACGACGCGGAATGAGCGGAGCCTGCGCGTTGCCGGCGCTGCCGCTCGAGTGCGCCGAACGAGACGCAGGGAAGCGGCAGATCCGGCTTTGCCGGCCTGCACGCGCACGGCCCCTCGGGGGCAGGGAGCGCCAGCGACCGTGGGGCCGTCAATTCACCAGCGATCGGAGCGCATCAGCGGATCCCACGCCCCGTTGCGCAGCTGGTAGACCGCGACCGCGGCATAGCGCTGCTCGCCGTCCGCGCCGAAGCGCATCGAGTTGGTCATCGGGCAGTTGCCGTCGAAGCTCTTGAGCGTCTTCAGCAGGTCGCCGCGGTCGACGCTCGCGTTGCGCGACATCGCGTCGGCCACCAGGTAGACGGCGTCGTACGCGTAGTGCGCGCCGTAGACCGGATCCGACTTGTAGAGGCGGCGGAACTTCTCGAGGAAGACCTTGCCGCCCGGGAACTCCTTGGGCTCGACGATCGAGGACGTCGCATAGACCGCGCGGATCGGGATCGTCTTCTGCGGCAGCCTGTCGGTCTTGATCGTGTCGCCGCCGACGATGGTGAGGTTGGTCAGGCCCTGCTTGGCGGCCTCGTCCATCAGCGCATCGACCTGGAAGTCGGCCAGCGTGGTGACCAGCAGGTCGATCTTGGCGGCCTTGAACTCGCCGACCAGCGACGCGAAGTCGGTGGTCTTGTCGTCCAGCGACTTGCGCACCTCGACCTTCTTGCCGAGGTCGCCCAGCACCTTGGCGGCCTGGTCGGCCAGGCCCTTGCCGTAGGGCGTCGAATCGTCGACGACGGCGTAGTGCTCGACGCCGGGCAGCTGCGCGGCGTAGGAGCCGAGCGCCTTGGACTGCAGGTCGTCGCTCGCGACCAGGCGCAGCGTCGTGGGGAAGCCCAGGTGCGTGAACTCCGGCTTGGTCGAGATCGCCAGCTGGGGGATGTTGGCGGCCGCGTAGATCGGCGCCGCGTGGATGCTGACGCCGGAGTTGAGGTCGGCGATCGCGACCTCGACGTCCTCGTCGACCAGCTTGCGGGCCGCGGCGTCGCCGGCGTCGTTGCTGCCCTTGTCGTCCTGCGAGACGATGGCCAAGTGCACCATCTTGCCGTGCACGTTCACGCCGCCGTTGGCGTTGATCTCGTCGACGGCCATCTTCGCGCCGTTGAGCATGTCCTGGCCGAGCGCGCCGAGCGGCCCGGTGATCGGCTGCGCGACGCCGATCTTGACGACGTCGGGCGTGCGATCGCAACCCGCGAGGACGCCCATGGCCGAAGCGGCGACCGCGAGGGCCGCCACGCGAGCCGACCGGCCGATCCGGCCACCAGGAAAGCGACGCTTCAGATTCATGCGACTGACCCTCGAAAATCGTTGGTCCGGCCCGCACGGAGGGGCCGGTGTGGCGCGTGCCGCCATGCCGCGGCGCGCTGGGCCATTATGGAAGCGCGGTCTCGAGGATCAGACGATTTCGGGGCCCCGCAGGCCCCGAAGTTGACGAATATTTGACACCTGGCGGGGCAAAGCGACGCCCCAAGGCGACGCTGCCCGCACGGCGGTTCAGTGCGCGATCGGCGCGCCGGTGCGCTGCTGCACCTCGTCCAGCGTGACGCCGGGTGCGAGCTCCACGAGCTTCAGGCCCTGCGGCCCGACGTCCAGAACGCACAGGTCCGTGATGATGCGGTCGACGACGCCCACGCCGGTCAGCGGCAGCGTGCACGACGGGATGATCTTCAGGTCGGTCGTGCCGTCCTTCTTCGTCGCGACGTGCTCCATCAGCACCACGACGCGGCCGACGCCGGCCACGAGGTCCATCGCGCCGCCCATGCCCTTGACCATCTTGCCCGGGATCATCCAGTTGGCGAGGTCACCCTTCTCGCTGACCTGCATCGCGCCCAGGATCGCGAGGTTGATCTTGCCGCCGCGGATCATGCCGAAGCTGTCCGCGCTGGAGAAGATGCTCGAGCCGGGCAGCGTCGTCACCGTCTGCTTGCCGGCGTTGATCATGTCGGCGTCGACCTCGTCCTCGGTCGGGAACGGGCCGATGCCCAGCAGGCCGTTCTCGCTCTGCAGCCACACCTCCATGCCCGCGGGCACGTGATTGGCGACCAGCGTGGGCAGGCCGATGCCCAGGTTCACGTAGAAGCCGTCCTGCAGCTCGCGCGCGGCGCGCGCGGCCATCTCGTCTCGGGTCCAAGCCATTTGTCGTTGCTCCGGAGTCTTGTTCGGGTCGTGTCGTCGGGTCAGGCGGCCTTGCGCGTCGTGCGCTGCTCGATGCGCTTCTCGGGATGCGCGTTGAGCACGAGCCGGTGCACGAAGATCCCCGGCAGGTGCACCTGGTCGGGATCGAAGCTGCCCGTCTCGACGATCTCCTCGACCTCGGCGACGGTGATGCGCCCCGCCTGGGCGACGTTCGGGTTGAAGTTGCGCGCGGTGCGGCGGAACATCAGGTTGCCCGACTTGTCGGCCTTCCAGGCCTTCACGAGCGAGACGTCCGGCTTCAGCGAGAGCTCCATGACGTACTTCTGGCCGTCGAACTCGCGCGTCTCCTTGCCCTCGGCCACGATGGTGCCGACGCCCGTCTTGGTGAAGAACGCCGGGATGCCCGCGCCGCCGGCGCGCAGCTTCTCGGCGAGCGTGCCCTGCGGCGTGAACTCGAGCTGCAGCTCGCCCGAGAGGTACTGGCGCTCGAACTCCTTGTTCTCGCCGACGTAGCTCGAGATCATCTTCGCGATCTGCCGCGTCGCGAGGAGCTTGCCCAGACCGAAGCCGTCGACGCCCGCATTGTTCGAGATGACCGTCAGGTCCTTCGCGCCGGTGTCGCGCAGCGCGTCGATCAGGGCCTCGGGGATGCCGCACAGGCCAAAGCCGCCGACGGCCAGCATCTGGCCGTCCTTCACGATGCCTTGCAGCGCCGCGGCGGCGCTCGGGTAGACCTTGTTCATGCGCGCGTGTCTCCAGTGGGAAGCGACAAAGTTGGCGGCCGCGAGGATCGTCGCGCCCTCGTCCGGCACAAGCGAAGAAGCGTACTACTTATCCGATTACGTAGCCATTACGTAGAATCAATTACATGGACGTCCCCGCCCTCCAGACCCTCCACGCCGAGATCTTCGCCCCCTGGGTGCGCGAGCTCGGGCTCGTCGTGCGCGCCACGGAGGCCGACGCCGTCACGCTGGCGCTGCCGGTGCGGCCCGCTCACGTGCATGGCGGCGGGGTGGTCTGCGGCCAGACGCTGATGGCCGCGGCCGACACCGCGCTCGTGCTGGCGATCAGCCACGTCCTGGGCGGCTTCCGGCCGCAGACCACCGTGCAGTTGCAGGCGAGCTTCCTGCGCCCGGTCGGCGGCGACGTGCCGGAGCTCATCGTCACCGCGCGCGTGCTGAAGGCCGGCCGCAGCCTCGTGTTCGGCGAGGTGAGCCTCGCGCTGCCCGACGGCCGGCTCGCCGCCCGGGCCACCAGCACCACCGCGCTGCTCTGAGCCGCGGCCACGGACATGTCCCCGATCCGCCACGCCCTCCTGGCCGAAGCCGCCGATCCCGAGACGCTGCGGGCACGCACCGCCGAGCTGCGCGCCGCGTTCGACTACCGCACGGCGTTCGACCTCGCGCCGATCGGCCTCGTGCTCTCGCGCAACCGGCTGATGATCGACTGCAACCGCGCGGTGCTGGCGATGTTCCGCGCCGAGCGCGAGCAGCTCGTCGGCCAGTCTTTCCGAGTGCTCTACCCGACGCAGGGCGAGTACGAGCGCACCGGCGAACGCATCGTCGCGAGCCTGGACGTGGACGGCCGCTACGCCGACGAGCGCGTGATGCGGCGCGTCGACGGCGAGCTGTTCTGGTGCCACGTGAGCGGCCGTGCGCTGGATTCCGGCGACCCACACGCCGCCGGCATCTGGAGCTTCGACGACCTTTCGTCGCAGCGCTCGCTCAAGCTCGACTTCACGGCGCGCGAGCGCGAGATCGCGGCCCTGCTGATCGAGGGCCTCACGAGCAAGCTGATCGGCAAGCGCCTCGCGATCAGCCCGCGCACCGTGGACGTCTACCGCGCGCGGCTGATGCGCAAGGTCGGGGCGGCGACGACCGCGGAGCTCGTGCACAAGCTGCTGGCGGGTTGACCCGCCGCGCGCGGCGCGGCCGCGGGATGCTCAGGCGCCGGTGACCCGCAGCGCCTCCACGCCCTGGCCGTACGGACGCAGCAGCGCGTGCAGCGCGAACGCCGCGCCGCCGACTGCGGTGGCCAGCGT
>DASVLN010000686.1:0-2175 GCA_036384855.1 Burkholderiaceae bacterium
CCTCGCCAACCTGCTGTTCGCGCTCAACCCGGCGCGCGTGATCGTCGGCGGCGGCATCACCGCGCGCGGGCCGGCCTTCCTCGAGGAGCTGCGCGCCGCGACCGCGCGCCGCCTGCGGCCCGACTTCCACCGCATGTGCGACATCCAGCTCGCGAGCGCCGGCAACCACGCCGGACTGCTGGGCGCCGCGCGGCTGTGGCTCGACGAACACGGCGCGGCCATCGGCGCGCGCGCATCCGCCTGATCGACGAGGAGCCGGGCCATGCAGATCCTCCTGAACCACGTCGGCTACCGCCCGGCCAGCGCCAAGCGCGCGATCGTGCAGCACGGCGCGCCTTTCGAGCCCTGCGAGTTCTCCGTCGTGAACGCCGCCACGCGCGCGGTCGTGCTGCGCGGCCGGCTCGCGCCGCTCGCGCCCGTGCCGGGCTGGAAGGGCCGCCACTTCGCGGCCGCGGACTTCGACGAACTCGCCGCGCCCGGCCGCTACTTCCTCGTGCTGGACGGCACCTGGCCGCCGGTCCATTCGCAGGACTTCGAGATCGGCGAGACGCTGTTCGGCAGCCAGATGCTGTCGGACGTCGTGCACTACTTCAAGTCGCAGCGCTGCACCGGGCTGTTCGACGACGCCGACCGGGGCGCCCCGCTGCTGGACACGCGCGAGCCGCGCGACGTGCACGGCGGCTGGTACGACGCGTCGGGCGACTGCTCGAAGTACCTCTCGCACCTGTCGTACGCCAACTTCATGAACCCGCAGCAGACGCCGCTCGTCGCGTGGACGCTGATGGAAGGCCGCGCGCGCATCCCGGCGCAGTCGAAGTGGCTCGACGAGCGCATCGTCGACGAGGCGCTGCACGGCGCCGACTTCCTCGTGCGCATGCAGGCGCCCGAGGGCTTCTTCTACACGACGGTGTTCGACAGGTGGAGCAAGGACGAGCGCCAGCGCGAGATCTGCTCGTACGCGACGCAGAAGGGCCACAAGTCCGCCGACTACCAGGCCGGCTTTCGCCAGGGCGGCGGCCTCGCGATCGCCGCGCTCGCGCGCGCCTCGGGCCTGCCGCGCGACGGCGCGTTCCCGCGCGAGGACTACCTCGAGCGAGCGATCCTCGGCTTCGAGGTGCTCGAACGGCACAACGCGGAGTTCCTCGACGACCACCGCGAGAACCTGATCGACCACTACTGCGCGCTGCTGGCCGCCACCGAGCTCCATGCGCGCACCGGCGACGAACGGTGGGCGCTCGCCGCGATCCGCCGCGTCGACGCGATGAAGGCGCTGCAGCGGGTCGACGGCGGCTACTGGATGGACGAGGCGCGCACGCGCAGCTTCTTCCACGCGAGCGATGCCGGGCTGCCGCACGTCGCGCTCATGCGCTTCCTCGAGGTGCTGCGCGCGCTCGACCCGCAGGCGCCGACGATGGTCGTGCGCTCGATGGTCTCGCGCGGCCTGATGCACGAGCTGCGCATGACGCGCGATGGAAGCCCCAACCCGTTCGGGTATCCGCGCCAGTTCGTCGCCATGCCGGGCCGCGAGGGCGGGGTGCGCTTCTTCGTCCCGCACGACAACGAGAGCGGCTACTGGTGGCAGGGCGAGAACGCCCGCCTCGGCTCGCTCGCCGCGGCCGCGCGCATGGCCGCGCGCCTGGACATCGCCGAGGACGACGTGCCGGCCGGCGAGCTCGCCCGCCGCTTCGCCGATCCGCTGGACGCCTACGCCGACCGCATCCTCGACTGGATCCTCGGCGCCAATCCATTCGACGCCTGCATGCTGCAGGGCTGGGGCCACCACCCGCCGCGCTACGAGCCCGGGTTCTGGAACGCGGCCGGCGGCGTGTGCAACGGCGTCACCGCCGGCCTCGAGGACGAGGACGACATCGATTTCCGCAAGCCCGAAGACACCGAGCCCATGCACTCGTGGCGTTGGACCGAGCAGTGGATCCCCCATGCCGCGTGGCTGTTCGCCGCGCTCTGCTGGGGACTCACCACGCCGCAGCCGCCGCACCCCGCTTTCGTGGCAGAAGGCCGCTGACCCCGCAGCGTCGCCGGAGCCGAACTTGAGGCCGCCTTCCTGGAGGAAGGGGGCGGCCGGAGGCCTTGTCATGCGATTCCAGACGACCCACCTCGCGTCCGCGGTGCTGATGCTCACGGGGACGATCCAGTGCGCCCACGCGCAGTCGGCCG
>DASVLN010000687.1:0-3528 GCA_036384855.1 Burkholderiaceae bacterium
CTGCGCAACAGCGTGGCCTGGGGGCCGCGGACGGCCGTGTGGTCGTCGCTGGGCAACGTGACGGGGCTGTTCGGGCTGTCGGCGGCGGCGATGCTGGGGCTGGGCGTGCTGCTGCAGTCGTCGGCGGTGCTGTTCGGGCTCGTGAAGGGGGTCGGTGCGGGCTACCTGTTCTACGTCGGCGCGCGCCAGCTGCTGGGCAAGGGCGTCTCGCTGGTGCCGCCGGCCGGCGGGCTGCCGGCCGCGCCGCCCGCGCGGCGGCGGCTGTTCGGCGAGGCCGTGCTGACGGCGAGCACCAACCCCAAGCCCATCCTGTTCTTCACCGCGCTGTTCCCGCAGTTCCTCGACCCGCGGGCCGCCCTGCTGCCGCAGTTCCTCGTGCTGACCGGCGTGTTCATGGCGCTGTCGTTCGCGTCGCTGTTCGGCTATGCGCTGGTCGCCGCGCGCGCGCGCTCGGTGCTGATGCGGCCGCGCTTCTCGCTGTGGGTCGGACGCGGGGTCGGCGCGATCTTCGTCGGCTTCGGCACGGCGCTGCTCGCGCTGCGGCGGCAGGCGGGCTGAAGGATCCGGCGCGCCGGCGATCAGGATCCCATCTTGATGCCCGCGGCCGCGAGCGCGTCGAAGGCGGCGTGGTAGACGCGGTTGGCCACGTCGACGCGCGCGAAGGACTGGCCGTCGTACCAGACCCAGAGCTCGAGGCTCACCGCGCTCGCCGACATGCCGGTGATGACGACCTCCGGCTTCGGGTCGGCATGCACGTCGGCGTGGCTGGCGGCTGCGAGCAGCACGCTCTCCACGTGGCGGATGTCCTGCCCCGGCCCGATCGCGAGCGGCACGCGCAGCCGCACCGAGCGGTCGAAGTAGAGGTAGTTCGTCACGTTGTCGGTGATGAACTTCTGGTTCGGCACGAGGATGGCGATGTGGTCGGGGGTGATGATGGTCGTGCGGCGGGCGCCGATCTCCCGCACGACGCCCTCGACGCCCGCGAGCTCGATGCGGTCGCCGATCTCGATCGGGCGCTCCAGCAGCACGATCAGGCCGCTGATGAAGTTGCTGATGATGTTCTGCAGGCCGAAGCCGACGCCCACGCCGAGCGCGCTGCCGACCATCGCGAACGCGGTGAGGTTGATGCCCGCGTTCTGCAGGATCAGCATCGCGCCGAAGACGAGCACGCCGTAGTGCACGAGCGCGATGATCGCGAGCTGCTGGCCTTGCTCCATCTTCGTGCGCCCGAGCAGCCGGCGCAGCGTCCAGCGGCTCAGGCGCCCGGCGACGAGGTAGAGCAGCAGGGCGGAGATCGCCAGCTTCACGAGCGTGAAGACCGTGATCTGCGTCTTGCCCAGGGCGAACAGCTTGTAGTCGACGGAGTCGATCGCTTCCCTGATGGCGTGGTAGTCCAAGACCGGCATTCCTCGAGGCTGGGATCGAGGCGCGGGGCAATTTTCATGCGAGACGGCGCGGCGCCGCGGCATGCGGGCGGACGGCGGCGGGCCCGTCGGCGCGGGCCAGGCGGGCGGCGAAGGCCCGCTGCGCGCACGCACGTTCGGCGCGCGCGATGTGCGAGGTGGCCAGCAGCATCGAGGTCGTCGCGAGGGCGGCGAGCACGAACGCGGCGGCGTGCGCCGCCAGCGTGGACGAGGAGGGGTCGGGACGGTGCATGGCGGTCTCCTGTTCGGTTCGGGTGGGCGGCGTCAGAGCAGCCGCAGCGGATCGCCGCCGCCGAACAGGCGGTAGGCGTCGCGCAGCGACTCGGGCGTGCGCGCAGGTGCGTCGCCGCGCGCGAGGCGCGTGCGTGCGAGCAGCTCCAGCTCGACGGCGTCGCGCGATTCCAGGTGCTGGCGATGGGCCTCCAGCGCCAGCGCGAGCCAGCGGCGCAGGCCGGTCGGGGCCGGGGCGTTCGCGAAGGCACGGGACGCGGCAGGGGAGCAGGTCGTGTTCATGGCGTTCTCCTTGAGGCTTGCGTTCGAGGGGTGTGCTGGTAAGAATAGCCACCTGCTTCGCGCTGAGGAATCGATTCTTCAAGGCGAAATTGGTTAGAAGTGCTTACCAGAGATGTCCCGGATCGCCCTCAACACGCTGCCCGCGTTCGTCGCCGCCGCCCAGTTGCAGAACCTGCGCGCGGCCGCCGAGGCGCTGCACCTCACGCACAGCGCGGTCAGCCAGCAGATCGCCTCGCTCGAGGAGCGCCTGGGTTTCCCGCTGTTCGACCGCCGCGGCCGGCGCATCGTCCTCAATGCCGCGGGCGAGGCGCTGCTGGGCAGCGTCGCGCCGGCACTGCAACGCATCCAGGAGGGCGTGCAGGCGGCGACCGTGACCGCGCGCGGCGCCGGCCAGACGCTGCGGCTGACGATCCTGCCGTCCTTCGCGGAGCGCTGGCTGCTGCCGCGACTGGCGCGCTGGCGCGAGCGCCATCCGGACATCCTGCTGGACCTCGATCCGTCCAACGAGCTGGTCGATCTCGTGCGCGACGGCTTCCACGCCGGGCTGCGCACGGGCACCGGCCCCTGGCCCGGCCTCGTCGTCCAGCGCCTGTACGACGGCCCGACCAACTTCATCGCGGTGGCGGAGCCGAATCGCGCGCGCCGCCTGGCCGCCGGCCCGCGCGAGGCCATGGCGCGCGAGCCGCTGCTGGGCGACCGCGGCATCTGGGCGCGCTGGTTCGCGGCAGCCGGCATCAACGCCCAGCCGGTGCCGGTGGCCGCGTTCGGCGAGCCGGGCCTGATGCTGCAGGCCGTGGAGCAGGGCCTGGGCATCGCGGTCGTGCGTGAGCTGTTCGCCGCCGACGCGCTGCAGGACGGGCGCCTCGTCAAGCTGTTCGACGTCAGCTTCGTGCACGAGCGCGTCTCGCCGCACAGCCTCGTCTATCCCGAGGGCCTGAAGGACTGGCCGCCCGTGCTCGCGCTGCGCGACTGGCTGCGCGACGAGTTCGAGAGTTCGCGCCGCGAGCTCGCGTCCGCGCAGGTGCCCGCGGCCTTCCTCGAGCCACGCGCGAAGGACGACGGCGCCGCGCAATGACCGGCCGCGGGCACGGGTTCGCGTCGCGGCCTAAGCTTCGCGCGCCGCCGTCCCCGGCACCGCACCGACACCATCGAGACCGACATGCCGCCGCCCCTGCCTCCCACGCGCCTGCCCACGTACTTCATCTCCCACGGCGGCGGCCCCTGGCCCTGGATGAAGGCGCAGCTGGGGGGCGCCTACGACCGGCTGGAGGCCTCGCTCGCGCGCATGCCCGCCGAGGTCGGCGCCGCGCCGCGGGCGATCCTGATGGTGTCCGCGCACTGGGAAGCGCCCGAGTTCACCGTGCAGACGCACCCGAACCCGCCGATGCTCTACGACTACGGCGGCTTCCCCGAATTCACCTACCACGTGCGCTACCCGGCCCCGGGCGCGCCCGCGCTCGCGCCGCGCGTGCGCGAGCTGCTGGCCGCCGCCGGCATCGCATCGGCGGAGGATGCGCAACGCGGCTTCGATCACGGCCTGTTCTCGCCGATGGCGGTGGCGTGGCCGCAGGCCGACGTGCCGATCGCGCAG
>DASVLN010000688.1:0-4283 GCA_036384855.1 Burkholderiaceae bacterium
GGCCTGCGTGCTCGACGCCGACGGCCGCGCGCTGCCGCGCGGCCAGGTCGGCCGCCTCGCGGTACGCGGGCCGACGGGCTGCCGCTACCTCGACGACGAGCGCCAGGCGCAATACGTGCAGTTCGGCTGGAACCTCACCGGCGACGCCTACCTGCAGGACGAGGACGGCTTCTTCCGCTACCAGGCGCGCACCGACGACATGATCATCTCGGCCGGCTACAACATCGCCGCGCCGGAGGTCGAGACCGCGCTGCTCGAACATCCCGCCGTCGCCGAATGCGCGGTGATCGGCGTGCCCGACGAGGAGCGTGGCCAGATCGTCAAGGCCTTCGTGGTGCTGCGGGCCGGCCACGAGCCCGGCCTCGGCATGGTGCGGACGCTGCAGGAGTTCGTGAAGGCGACCGTCGCGCCGTACAAATACCCGCGCGCGATCGAGTTCCGCGCCGAGCTGCCGCGCACCGCGACCGGCAAGCTGCAGCGCTTCCGCCTCCGCCCGGAGTCCACCGTGGCCCTGCCCCCATCCGTATCCGACGCCTCGCGAGGGAGTGACGCATGAAGACCGTCCTGCAACCGGAAGGCTGGCCGCGGCCTCGCGGCTACGCGAACGGCGTCGCCGCGCAGGGCCGCCAGGTCTTCGTCGCCGGCATGGTGGGCTGGAACGCCGCCGGCGAGTTCGAGAGCGACGACCTCGCCGCCCAGGTGCGGCAGGCGCTGCTCAACGTGCGCGCGGTGCTCGAGGAAGCGGGCGCGCGGCCCGAGCACATGGTGCGGATGACGTGGTACGTCGTGTCGCGCGCCGAGTACCTCGCCCGGGGCCGCGAGATCGGCGCGGCCTATCGCGAGGTGCTGGGCGCGCACTACGACGTCGCGATGAGCGCGGTCGAGGTCAGCGCGTTGATGGAGGCGCGGGCGCGGGTGGAGATCGAGGTCACGGCCGTCGTGCCGCAGGCGCTCTGAAGCGGCGTGGGCCGACGCCGGTCGACGAAGCCGGCTATCGCGCGAACGCGGGCGCTTCGGCCGCCGATCGTCGCGATCGGGGGCGGCCGGACAGAACTTCCCGGCGCCAGCCGGGTCGGTGGAAGTGCGCGTCCGTCACAATCCACGCTGTTCCATGCGCCGCTTCCTGTCGAGCACGGCCGTGGACGCCCCACCGTACATCGCGGTGCCCGCCTCGCGGGCGCTGCATACCGGCTTCGTGAAGAAGCAGCTCTCGATGACCATTCGCACCGCCACTGCACCCCAGCTTCCCTTCTCCGCCCTCGCCGCCGCGATCCTCGTCGCCCTGGCGGCCAGCGCCTCCGCCGCACCGCATCATCCGAAGCCCAGGCCCAAGGCCCATGCCTCCGCCCGCAAGGAGGCCGCGGCCGAGCCCGCGATGACGAAGGACGCGAACGGGCTGTCGGTGCCCGTGCTCGACAACAAGGCCTGGGTCCTGATGGACTTCAACACGGGTCAGATCCTCGGGTCGTCCAACGCGGACGAGCCGCTGCCCCCGGCGTCGCTGACCAAGATGATGACCAGCTACCTGGTGGAGCAGGGGCTCAAGAGCGGCAAGCTCAAGCCGAACGAGCCGGTCACCATGAGCCTGAGCGCCTGGTGCCGCGGCGGCAAGGAGGGCGACAGCTGCATGTTCGTGCCGCTCAATGCGCAAGCGTCGCTGATGGACATGCTGCGCGGCGTCGTGATCGACAGCGGCAACGATGCCTCGAAGGCCCTGGCGGAGCACATCGCGGGCTCGGAGTCCGCCTTCGCGACCCTGATGAACGCCGAGGCGGCGAAGCTGGGCATGACTCACACCCACTTCGAGAACTCGACCGGCCTGCCCGACCCCAGCCACAAGGCCTCGGCGCGCGACCTGGCGGTGCTCGCACAGGCGATCATCCGCAACAGCGGCGACTACTACCCGATCTACGCGGAGCACGAGTTCACCTACAACGGCATCAAGCAGGGCAACCGCAACGCGCTGCTGTACACCGATCCGACCGTCGACGGGCTCAAGACCGGCCACACCGAGGAAGCCGGCTTCTGCCTGACGGCGTCGGCCAAGCGCAATGGCATGCGCCTGATCTCGGTCATCATGAACGCGAGCAGCGCGCAGGCGCGCGCCGACCAGACGCGCGTGCTGTTCAACTGGGGCTACGGCACCTTCGAGGAAGCGACGCCGGCCCAGGCAGGGGCGACGCTGGCCACCGCCAAGGTGCGCTACGGCGTCGTTCCCACGGTCGCCGCCGGCGTCGCGCAGGCCTGGACGCTCGTCGTGCCGAAGGGCCAAGGCGCCGCGGTCCAGACCCAGGTGTCCCTGAAGCCGGACCTCGAGGCGCCGATCGCCAAGGGCGCCGTGATCGGCAAGGTCGTCGCCTCGGCCAACGGCAAGCAGCTCGGCGAAGCGCCGGTCATCGCGATGGCCGCCGTGGAGCGCGCCGGCTTCTTCCAGCGCATCGGCCAACGCATCTCCGGCCTGTTCTCGAAGTGAGGACGGCCGTCACCGGCGCGGTGGCCCCGGAGCGGCCGAGGGCGACACCCCGTCGACGCGCCGCGGGTCCGCGCACGGCCGGCACCGCCGCCAAGGACGCGGCCGTCCGCCAGTTCGAAGACTGACGGACGGCCGGGGCGCGGAAAAGGGAACCGAGCGGCGAGGAGGCCCCGCCGCTGCGTCTCAGTGCGCGGTGCGGAAGCGGCCGACGGCGTCGACGAGGCGTGCCGACTGGTCCCGCAGCGACGAGGCCGCGGCGGACGCTTCCTCGACCAGCGCCGCGTTCTGCGAGGTCATCTGGTCGATCTGCGTGACCGCGTTGTTGACCTCGCCGATGCCGCCCGTCTGCTGCTGCGTGGCCTCGACGATGCGGGCCATCAGCGCGCTCACCGAGCGCACCGACTCGACGACCTGCGAGATCGTGCGCCCGGCGTCGTCGACGCGGGTGGCGCCGGCCTCGACGTCCTCGGTCGACTTCTGGATCAACTGGCGGATGTCGCGCGCGGCCTCGCCGCTGCGCTGCGCCAGCGTGCGCACCTCACCCGCCACCACCGCGAAGCCGCGGCCCTGCTCGCCGGCGCGCGCGGCTTCGACCGCGGCGTTCAGCGCCAGGATGTTGGTCTGGAAGGCGATCGAGTCGATGACGCCGATGATCTCGCCGATGCGCTTGCTCGACGAGGTGATGCCGCCCATGGTCTCGATGACCTCGCCGACCTTGGTGCCGCCTTCGGCCGCGAGCGTGGCGGCTTCCTGGGCGATGCGGTTGGCCTCGCGCGCCGAGTCGGCGTTGGCGAGCGTCGTCTGGTGCAGCTGCGCGATCGAGCTGGCCGACTGCTGGATCGAGCTCGCCTGGCTCTCGGTGCGCGCGGACAGGTCGGCGTTGCCGGTCGCGATCTCGTTGGCCGCGGTCTTCACCTCGGCGCTGGCCTGCTGCACCTCGCGGATGATGCCGCGCAGCGAGTCGGTGAAGTCGTTGAACGCGTGCGCGATCTGGCCGACTTCGTCGTCGCTGGGAGCCGCGATGCGGGAGGTCAGGTCGCCGCCACCGCCGGCCACGGCGACCATCGCGTCGCGCACCTTGCGAAGGGGCGCGAACCAGGCGCGCAGCACCGTCGCCAGCAGCAGCGCGACGACGGCCACCACGCCCAGCGCGGCGAACGCGATCGAGCCGACCAGCGTGCCCAGGCCCGCCATCGCGGCGGACTTGTCGAGCGCGACCGCCAGGCGCCAGTCGGTGCCCGGGATCGCCTCGGTGCGCACCCACAGGTCGCGGGTGCCGTCGTTGGTCTCGACGATCTGGTTGACCGGCGCGGTCGCGACGGCAGCCAGCCCCGGCACCGCCTCGGCCAGCGGCTTGAGGGCGTAGTCGGTGTTCGGATGGACCAGGATGCGGCCGTCCTTGTCGAGGATGAACGCGTACGAGTTCTCGCTCGGCTTGATGGCGGCGACGGTCTTGACGACCTCGGCCAGCGACTTGTCGGCACCGAGCACGCCCACCAGCTTGCCGTCGGCCTTGACGGGCAGCGCGAAGGTCACGGTCAGGTCGCCGAACGATGCGTCCTTGTACGGCTCGGTCACGACGGGCTTGTCCGCGGCCGCGGCGGCCTTGTACCAGGGGCGCGCCGTCGGGTCGTAGCCGTCCGGCAGCTTCTGCGGCGGCACCTGGACGAAGCGCTTGTCGGCGTCGTAGCCCATGTAGGTCGTGCGGAAGTTGCCGGCGACCGTCGCCTGGCCGAGCGCCGCACGCAGCGCCGTGTCGTCCGCGGCGGGCGCAGCCGGGGCGGCGGCGGAGGCCGCGGCGTCGGGCATG
>DASVLN010000689.1:0-1644 GCA_036384855.1 Burkholderiaceae bacterium
GCCGCCGGCATGTGCGAGCGCCGCACGCCCAGCGGCGTGGCGCTGCGCGGCTATGTCCGCAACGACGCGATGGCCGGCCGGCTGCGCGCGCTGGAGGTCGTCTGGCACAAGGCGCTCGCGCCGGGCTACGGCTGGATCTTCCCGCTGCCCGGCGGCCGCTTCAACATCGGCGCGGGCATCGCCTACGAGCACGAGCCGCGCCCCGGGGGCCGGGCCAAGCTGAAGGACCTGAACCTGCGCGACATCTTCGCGGCCTTCTGCGACCACTACGAGCCCGCGCGCGAGCTGATGCGCGGCGGCACGCTGGAGGGCGAGCTCAAGGGGGCGCCGCTGCGCTGCTCGCTGGTGGGTGCGCGCTTCGCGCGGGCCGGGCTGCTCGTCACCGGCGAGGCCGCGGGCAGCACGTACTCGTTCACCGGCGAGGGCATCGGCAAGGCCTACCAGACCGGGCTGCTCGCGGCGGACGCGCTGCTGCAGGGCCGCGCGGACGGGCACGTCCCGGCCGGCGCCGACGCCGCCGTGCGCGCGCGCTACGAGGCCGGCCTGGCCGCGCTCAAGCCGCGCTTCGACCTCTACGAGCGCGCCAACCGCGTCAACAAGCACCCCTGGCTCGCGGACTTCCTGATCTGGCGCGCCCGCCACAACGCGCGCCTGCTGCGCCGCATGGCCGGCGTGCTCGAGGAGACCAGCAACCCCGGCAACCTCGTGAGCGCGCGCGGGCTGCTGAAGGTGATGTTCCCGGGCCGCTGACGCCGCGGCGCATGACGTCCTGCGCGACGCGCATGTCGCGCCCGACCGCCGGACGCGTATGCTTGGCGCCATGTGTCAACTCCTGGGCATGAACGCCAACGCGCCGACCGACGCGATGTTCAGCTTCACCGGCCTCGCGACCCGGGCCGACGAGCACAAGGACGGCTTCGGCATCGCCTTCTTCGAGGATCGCGGCCTGCGGCTGTTCGTGGACCAGCACAGCGCGCGCAACTCGCCGGTGGCCGAGCTCGTCAAGGGCTACCCGATCCGCAGCGACAACGTCATCGCGCACATCCGCAAGGCGACGCAGGGCCGCATCGCGCTCGAGAACACGCATCCGTTCATGCGCGAGCTCTGGGGCCGCTACTGGGTCTTCGCCCACAACGGCGACCTCAAGGACTTCCGCCCGCGCCTGCACGGCCACTTCCGTCCGGCCGGCGACACCGACAGCGAGCACGCCTTCTGCTGGCTGATGCAGGAGCTCGCCAAGGCCCACGCGGGGGTGCCGGCGATCGACGAGCTCTCCTGCACGCTCGCCGAGCTGCTGCCGCGCCTGCATCGCCACGGCACCTTCAACATGCTGCTGTCCAACGGCCAGGCGCTGTGGGCGCACTGCTCGACGCGCCTGCACTGGGTCGCGCGCGAGCACCCGTTCGGCGCGCCGGTGCTCGCCGACAAGGACCTGATGGTCGACTTCTCCGCCCACACGACGCCCGACGACCGCGTCGCCATCGTCGCCACGGAGCCGCTCACCCGCAACGAGGCGTGGCAGGCGATGGCCCCGGGCGAGCTGGTCGCCTTCGTCCAGGGCGTGCCCGCCGCGCCGGCGCGCCCGGCGGCCTGCCCCGAGCGGGCGCGCGCCTGACACGGCAGGCGAGGACTCGCACGGCGCTT
>DASVLN010000690.1:0-4304 GCA_036384855.1 Burkholderiaceae bacterium
GACGGCCTCGCGCCCCGCGCCGCCGTGGAACGGCCCCCGCACCGGGCCGCACGCCCAGCCCGGCAAGCGCATCGCGATCGTCGACGAGGACCTGCGCAACGGCGGCATCCTCGGCGTCACGGACGGACTCGTCGAGGCGAGCACCGCGGCCGGCTGGCAATCGCGCGTGTTCGATTGCGGCGGCACGCCCGAGGGGCGCCGCAAGATGCTGGCCGACGCGCTGGACAGCCGCCCGGACGGCCTCGTCCTCGTCGGCGGCGACGCCCGCAGCCTCCTGCCCGACCTGCAGCCGTTCGCGCAGCGCGGCATCCCGGTCGTCGGCTGGCATGTCGCCGCGCGCCCCGGGCCCGTGTCCGGCACGCCGGTCGCGATGAACGTCTCGACCGATCCCCTGGAGGTCGCGCGCGTCACGGCGCTCGCGGCGGTCGCCGAATCCGACGGCCATGCGGGCGTGGTGGTGTTCACCGACGACGGGTTCGAGCTGCCGCGCGTCAAGGCCGACGCGATGGCCGCGGTCGTCCGGGCCTGCGCCGGCTGCCGGCTCCTCGAGGTGCGCGACGTCGCCATCTCGCGCAGCAAGGACGCGATGCCGGCCGTCACCCGCGAGGTGCTGGCCCGCTACGGCTCGCGCTGGACGCACGCGCTGGCGATCAACGACATCTACTTCGACTACGCCGCCCCGGTGCTGACGCAGGCCGGGCTGGCCAGCGCCGCGGTGGCGATGCTGTCGGCCGGCGACGGCAGCGAGTCCGCGTTCCTGCGCATCCGCAGCGGCGTCTTCCAGACCGGCACGGTCGCCGAGCCGCTGAACCTGCACGGGTGGCAGCTGGTCGACGAGCTCAACCGCCTGTTCGCGGGGCAGGGCGTGTCGGGCTACGTCTTCCCGGTGCACCTGGTGACGCGCGACAACATCGCGCGCGACGGCGGCGATCGCCTGCTGTACGACCCCGCCAACGGCTACCGCGACGTCTACCGCCGCATCTGGCAACGGCCATGAAGCTCGCCCGTCCGCAATCGCTGTCCGCGCAGTTCGCGCTCGGCCTGTCCTGCCTGGGCGCGCTGCTGGCCGTGCTCGGCGCGACGACGCTGTACGCGCTCGCCTCGTCGACCGAGGCGATCCGCGAGCTGGCGGAGCGCCGGCTCGCGCGCCTGCAGGACGCCCAGGACCTCGGCCAGCTGACCGCCGGCATCGAGCGCGCCGCCCTCGGGCTCGCGCGCATCGACCGCGTCGACGCCCTGCGCGCGTCCAGCGCCGCCCTCGTCGGGCAGCTGCAGGCTTTCGACGGCCTCGTCGACCGCCTCGCGGCCAATGCGGCGAGCGACGACGTCGACGTCCTGGCGCTGCACCGCGCGAGCCAGCATTTCCGCAACACGGTCAACATCGAGACCCAGGTGCGCGAGACGATGCTTGCCGAGCCGGCGGGCGCGGCCGCCTCCGCATCCGCGGCCTCCCTGGCGCGGCTGGACGACGACCTGCGCCAGCAGGCCGACGCGCTGTCGGCTGCCGCGGGCCGGCAGTCGGCCTACTTCACGCGCGACTACCGCGACGCCGTGCAGCGCCTGGCCGCCACGACCGATCGCGCGCGCGGCTGGGTGCTGGTGGAACTCGGGCTGGGCGTGCTGCTCGCGTGGGGCGTCGTGCGCGAGTTCCTCGGCCGCCGCATCGTCACGCGCCTGGGCCTGGTGAGCCAGGCGCTCCAGCGCGGCGACGAGGACGACGCCCAGGCCGGCGTGCCGGTGCGCGGCGGCGACGAGATCGCCGGCATGGCGCGCGCCGTGGAGCGCTTCCTGGAGGATCGCCGCCGCCGCCGGGCCGCGGAGGACGCCCTGCAGCGCCTGAACGCCGACCTGGAGGATCGCGTCGCCGAGCGCACCGCGGAGCTGAGCGCCGCGCTGGACGGCCGCACGCGCGAGATCGCCGAGCGCCGCCGCGCCGAGGACGCCGCGCGCGCCAGCGAGCACTTCCTGGACGGCATCGTCGAGAACATCCCCGACATGATCTTCGTCAAGGACGCCGCGACGCTGCGCTTCGTGCGCATCAACCGGGCGGGCGAGGAGCTGCTGGGCGTGCCGCGCGAACAGCTGGTCGGCAAGACCGTGCACGAGCTGTTCCCGACGCACGAGGCCGACTTCTTCACGCTCAAGGATCGCGTGGTGCTGGAGGATCGGCGCCTCGTCGACATTCCCGAGGAGTGGGTGCAGACCGGCGACGGGCCGCGCCTGGTGCACACGAAGAAGATTCCCGTGCTCGACGCCGCGGGCACGCCGCGGTTCCTGCTCGGGATCTCGCACGACATCACCGAGCGCAAGCGCGCCGACGACGAGCTGCGCCGCCACCGCGAGCACCTGGAGGACATGATCCGCGAGCGCACGGCGGCGCTGGTCGTCGCCAAGGAACAGGCCGACGCCGCCAACCGCGCCAAGAGCGACTTCCTGGCCAACATGAGCCACGAGATCCGCACGCCGATGAACGCGATCGTCGGCATGTCCTACCTGGCGCTGCAGAGCGGGCTGGACGCACGCCAGAGCGGCTACGTGCACAAGGTCCACGCGGCGGCGCGGTCGCTGCTGGGCATCATCAACGACATCCTCGACTTCTCCAAGATCGAGGCCGGCAAGCTCGACATCGAGCACGTCGCCTTCGACCTCGGCGACCTCGTCGACGACCTCGCCAGCCTGGTCGGCATGAGCGCCGAGGACAAGGGCCTCGAGCTGCTGTTCGCGTTGCCTCCCGAGCTGCCCGCGCGGCTCGTCGGCGATCCCACCCGGCTGCGGCAGGTGCTGCTCAACCTCGGCTACAACGCCATCAAGTTCACGGAGCGCGGCGAGGTCGTGGTCTCGGTGAGCGTGCTCGGGCGCGACGAGCGCTCGGCGTCCCTGCGCTTCGAGGTGCGCGACACCGGCATCGGCATGACGCCCGAGCAGGTGCAGGCGCTGTTCCAGCCGTTCGCGCAGGCGGACGCGTCGACCAGCCGGCGCTACGGCGGCACCGGCCTCGGGCTCGCGATCAGCCGCCAGCTGGTGCGGCTGATGGGCGGCGAGATCGAGGTCGACAGCGCCGTCGGCCGCGGCAGCACCTTCCGCTTCACGCTGCGGCTGGGGCTCGGCGCCGATGCCGCGGCGACGGCCGCGCCGGTGCGGGGCGCGCAGGAAGGCCTGCGTGGCCGGCGGGTGCTGATCGTCGACGACAACGCGAGCGCGCGCGAGGTGCTGGGGGGCATGACCGCCGCGATGGAGATGCGTACCGACGTCGCCTGCGGCGGCGAGGAGGGGCTGCGGCGCGCCGACGAGGCGCTCGCCCGCGGCGAGCCCTACGAGCTGGTGCTGCTCGATTGGAAGATGCCCGGCATCGACGGCATCGAGTGCGCGCGCCGGCTTGCCCGCCGTGCGCCGCCGGACGGCCCGCCGCCGACGATCCTGATGCTGACCGCCTTCGGGCGCGAGGAGGCGCGCCGGCGCCTGGCCGACGAAGGCGTCGATGTCCATGCGCTGCTCGTCAAGCCGGTCACGCCCTCCACGCTGCTCGAGGCCTGCTGCGCGGCGCTCGGCGTCGCCCCCGCGCGGACGACGCGCACGGCCAAGCGCAGCGAGGCGCTGCTCGCCGACCAGGCGCGGCTGCAGGGCGCGCGCGTGCTGCTGGTCGAGGACAACGCGATCAACCGCGAGATCGCGCTGACGATCCTCGACCGCGCGGGCATCGTGGTGAGCGTCGCCTGCGACGGCCGCGAGGCGCTGGAGCTGCTGGAGCGCGAGCGCTTCGACGGCGTGCTGATGGACTGCCAGATGCCCGTCATGGATGGCTACGAGGCGACCCGTGCGCTGCGCCGGCAGCCGCGCTGGCGAACGCTGCCGGTGATCGCGATGACCGCCAACGCGATGGTGGGCGACCGCGACAAGGTGCTCGCCGCCGGCATGGACGACCACGTGGCCAAGCCGATCGACGTCGAGGAGCTGTTCGCCGCGATGGCGCGCTGGATCCGGCCCGCGGCGCCCGCGGGGCAGGCGCCGGCGGACGAGCGGCCGATCCCGCCCCCGGTCCCGAGCCAGGACGGCGCCGCAGTCGACGTGCGCGCCGGCATCGCGGCGATGATGGGCGACGAGGCGCTGTACCGGCGCCTGCTGCGCATGTTCCTCGATCGCGAGACCGACTTTCCCGAGCGCTTCCGCCGTGCGCGCGCCGAGAGCCAGGCCAAGGCGGCGATGCGCCTCGCGCACGACCTCAAGAGCGTGGCCGGCTCGCTCGGGGCCGAGCCGCTGCGTCGCGCCGCCACGCGGCTCGAGCAGGCCTGCGTCGATGCGGACGA